>CAYMEO010000069.1:0-13984 GCA_964389705.1 uncultured Spirochaetia bacterium | reverse complement strand
AGTGTTTTTTCACATCTTTCTACATAATATTGTGCGTGGTGATTTTTTATACACCAAATACTGTGAATCTGATTTTAGTGATTTATCGGTCAGAACAATATATTGAGACCTAGGGTAGAAGTTAATAAGTCTCTATCAAAACGTATATATCGTCACCTTCTACCTTCAATTGATAGATCTCAACTGACTCATAGGCAGGCATAGAGAGTACCTCTCCTGTCCTTACATTGAATTTTGCCCCATGCCAAGCACAGGTTATCGTCTCCCCATCCAGAAAGCCATCCGAAAGCGGATAATTCATGTGCGTGCATTCGTCTTTTATGGCATAGAACCTCCCGCCTACATTGCATATGGCGATAATCTCACTCCCGACTTCAAATGATCTGATTTCTCCGGGAGGTATATCGGATGTTTTTGCCACTTTTATAAACTCGTCCATTATACAGATAACCTCTCACAATGATTGTTGTAAACTTTTTAATGAATCGAATGTAGGATACTATATACTAAGGGTTTAAAAGCCCATAACCAATCCTGTATTCTGTATTCTTTCTACTACGCCTCAGTATTTACTCTGTCGAGACTACTGTCTCATCTCCCTTCAACGCGGCATTCAGTGTGTGCCATGCCAGGCTGGCACATTTAACACGATTGGGGAAATTATACACCCCCGAGAGCGATACTAGCTCTCCAATCTCATTTAGATCGCCTATTGTGTCCTTCTCTCCAATAAGCATCTTATGAACCTTATCGAAGAGAATCTTAGCTTCAGCTATTGTTTTTCCTTTCAGGCTGTCAGTCATCATGGAAGCAGATGCCTTGGAGATTGCACAGCCTGAACCTTGAAAACCGATTTCTCTAATTACCTCATCCTCTAAGTGGAGGTATATAGTGATTTGATCGCCACAAAGAGGGTTGTAACCCTCAGCCACCCGGTTTGCTCCTTCAAGCCTCTTAAAGTTACGCGGCTTTCTATTATGATCGAATATGATATCATGGTACAGTTCGCCGAGGTCAAACATCAACCAAACACCTCAATGACTTTATGAATTGCCCGAACAAGTGCATCCACTTCCTCTTTTGTGTTATAGAAGGCAAATGACGCACGGGCAGTAGCTGGCACACCAAAGCGTTGCATAACCGGCATGGCACAGTGATGGCCCGCACGGATTGCTATTCCATCATAGTCCAATATGGTGCCGATATCATGCGGGTGCACACCGTCAATCACAAAAGACAATATACCGGCCTTCTCTTTTGCCGTTCCGATAATTTGCACCCTCCTAATGGCACAAAGTGCATCCGTAGCATAATCAAGTAATTCCCGCTCATAGACGGCTATTTTCTCTAAACCGATTCCACTCAAGTAATCAATTGCAGAGCCGAGCCCTATGACACCCGCGATATGGGGTGTCCCTGCCTCGAATTTATATGGGAGCACATTGTAGAGGGTTTTCTCAAACGTAACTGAACGGATCATATCACCGCCTCCCTGGTATGGGGGCATTTTCTCAAGAAGGTCGGCTTTGCCATAAAGTACGCCAACACCAGTTGGTCCAAAAAGCTTATGGCTGGAGAAAACATAAAAATCACAATTGAGATTCTGGACATCCACCGTTAAATGAGGGGCTGCTTGTGCTCCGTCAACCAGAACTGGGATATTCCAGCGATGTGCCATCTCAATAATCTCCCTAATAGGATTAATCGTGCCAAGGGCATTTGAGACATGGGTGACCGAAACGAATCTTGTTTTTGTATTCAACAGCCTTTCATACTCATCAATTAGCAACTCGCCGCTGTCGTTGATCGGGATAACCCGTAGTCTGGCACCAACCTGTTCACACAATATCTGCCACGGAACAATATTGGAGTGATGCTCCATTGCAGAGACAATAATTTCATCTCCTGGCTTAATAAATGCCCTGCCATAGCTCTGTGCAACGAGATTGATGCCCTCTGTGGCACCACGAACAAATATAATTTCTCGAGTATCCGATGCATTTAGGAAGTATTTTACCTTAAGACGGGTATCCTCATAGGCACGCGTAGCCCGTTCACTTAAGAAGTGAATTCCACGGTGAATGTTTGAATTCTCCGATGAATAATACCGAATGATTGTGTCAATCACGATTTGAGGCTTTTGGCTTGTAGCGGCGTTATCGAGATAAACTAGCGACTTGCCTCTAACCTTCTCCCTCAGTATAGGAAAGTCCTGTCTAATCTTCTCAACATCAAAATAAGATGTAGGCATCAGTAATTTTGAATCAGCCACATCACTGATTGCAGTCATCAGACACTCTCCAAAAACTTCCTCTGATTAAACCACTGGGCAACAATCTCTTCGAGGCGCTTTCGTATCGGCTCGACCTTCATGCGTTGAAGATTCTCGCCTGCAAAAGCCAAAAGCAATAGGGCACGTGCCGATTCCTCCGCGATACCGCGAGAGCGCATATAGAATATTGCGTCCTTATCCATCTGGCCTATAGTTGCGCCGTGTGTGCACTTCACGTCATCGGCATAGATCTCGAGCTGAGGCTTTGTATCAATCTGAGCATCGTCGGAAAGGAGAAGATTCTTATTTGTCTGCTTAGCGTCTGTCTTCTGCGCATTCTTATGTACTATGATACGTCCATGAAAAACACCACGAGACCTCCCATCGAGAATCCCCTTATAGAGTTGGCGGCTGTCGCAGTGCGGACTTGCGTGTTCAACCCTCATGTAATTGTCCATATGTTGCCTGCCAGTTGACATAAAGAGGCCGTTGACTATACACTCACCGCCTTCCCCAGCTAAGATCAGATGAACATTACTCCTGACAAGCGCGCCCCCAATCAGCATGGAGTGTGTCACGACATTACTGCTTCGCCCTTGTTGAATCCTGAGTGTTGAAACATTAAATGCCTTCTTACTCTCACGCTCAATAAAATAGTAGCTCAGCACACTATTTTCCCCCACTATCGCCTCTGTAACTACATTTGAGAAATAAACATCACTACCCAAAGAAGCATGATCCTCCACAATAGTTGCCTGGCTATTTTCATCCATAACAATCAGATTACGGGGATGGGTTATAATTGGATCAGCAGTCGCAGTTGATATATACAATATATGGATTGGTTCTTGGAGCACCGTACCCTTTGTAATATAAACAAATGCCCCGTCATACATAAATGCGGTATTGAGAGCGGAAAAGGCATCCCTTTGATAATCAGCGTATTGGGCTAGATGCGGCTCAATCAAGCTTCGATCAGATGTTAGTGCTTGGGTGAGGCTCGCAATTCTTACACCATTGGGTAGTGGTAACAAATTGGAGAGCCCGGGTGAATATCGACCATTTACAAAGACAATTTGGCTACACTTTAAACCTGGAAATACAAATGGATCAATATCTTGTGGGGCAAGCTCAATATAGCCGTCATGGGGAAGTCGAAATGGGGTCCGGGCAATCGCAGTCACGTTAGTGAATCGCCAATCTTCATCGCGCGTCGTTGGAAATCCAAGTTCAGAAAATCGGTCAATAGCCGCCTGACGGATTGGATTTAGCCATGCCAGTCCGTTCTGAGCAGCATCTTTCTCGAACTGGGCAAAGCCCTCCAAGTAGCTTTTTATATCTTGCATCACAATGACATTCATATCTACCTCTCCTGTTTAAGCGCCGGCTGGTGCAGCGGCCTGTGCGTTTTCAATCCAAGCATAGCCCCTATTCTCAAGCTCCAGAGCCAGTTCCTTGCCGCCTGACTTGACAATTCGCCCATCAACAAGTACATGTACATAATCGGGGATAATATAGTTGAGTAAACGCTGATAGTGGGTAATTACAATAAACGCGCGTTCTTTACTCCGTAATGCATTAACACCATTGGCGACAATCTTCAGGGCATCAATATCGAGCCCCGAGTCAGTCTCATCAAGGATGCCGAGCTTAGGTTCAAGCACCGCCATCTGGAAAATTTCATTCCGCTTCTTCTCGCCTCCAGAGAAACCTTCGTTGACTGAGCGCTGCAAGAGCTGCTCATCCATCTCGAGAAGTTTCATCTTTTGATTAACCAATTTGGCAAATTCTACGGGCTTAAGAGGCTGAAGGCCCCGATGCTTGCGTATGGCGTTAAGCGCCTCTCTAAGGAAATAGGTATTGGTTACCCCCGGAATTTCAACTGGGTACTGGAATGCCATAAATATCCCTTCCCGAGCACGATCCTCTGGACTCATCTCAAGCAGGTTTTTTCCCTCAAAGACTATCTCCCCATCTGTAACGCTATAAGTCTCTCGACCAGCCAGAACCTGAGCAAGAGTGCTCTTGCCCGATCCATTTGGTCCCATAATAGAGTGAACCTCACCCTTATTGACCTTGAGATTGATGCCTTTTAGTATCTCCTGATTGTTTACGCTTACGTGCAGGTTTTTAATTTCGAGCATATTTTCTCCCTCTCAGAATCTTTTATCCAACGCTCCCCTCAAGGCTTATGCTAAGCAGCCTTTCCGCCTCGACAGCAAACTCAAATGGCAACTCACGAAAGACCTGTTTACAGAAGCCGTTGACTATCATCGAAACGGCATCTTCGGCCGACAGACCGCGCTGTTTAAGGTAAAAGATTTGGTCTTCACCAATCTTTGAAGTAGTCGCCTCGTGTTCCATCCGAGCCGAGGAGTTCCTCACTTCTATATAGGGGAAGGTGTGTGCACCACACTTATCTCCTATAAGCAAAGAGTCGCACTGGGTGTAGTTGCGTGCTCCCTCTGCACTCTTGAGGATCTGAACCAATCCGCGATATGTGTTCTGACCATAACCGGCAGAGATGCCCTTGGAGACGATTGTGCTGCGTGTATTCTTGCCGATATGAATCATCTTTGTGCCTGTATCGGCCTGCTGGTGGTTATTCGTAAGGGCCACTGAGTAAAATTCACCTACAGAATTATCTCCTTGAAGAATACAACTCGGATATTTCCATGTAATGGCAGAACCAGTTTCAACCTGGGTCCAGGATATGTGCGAGTTACGCCCCAAACAATGGCCGCGCTTCGTAACAAAGTTATATATACCGCCCCTGCCCTCCTTGTCACCCGGATACCAGTTCTGGATTGTAGAATACTTTATGGTGGCATCATCATGGGCAATAAGCTCAACTACCGCAGCATGAAGTTGATTCTCATCACGCATAGGAGCGCTACAGCCTTCGAGATAGCTAACGTAACTACCTGGCTCAGCAATGATCAGAGTACGTTCAAACTGTCCTGTATTTTCGGCATTTATACGGAAATATGTAGATAGCTCCATCGGACAACGTACACCCTTAGGAATATAGCAAAACGATCCATCGCTAAAGACAGCAGAGTTAAGCGCAGCAAAGTAGTTATCCGTATATGGTACGACAGAGCCGAGATACTTTTTAACAAGCTCCGGATAGTTTTGTACAGCCTCAGAGAATGAGCAGAATATGATTCCCAACTCAGCGAGCTTCTCTTTAAATGTAGTTAACACCGATACGCTATCGAAGACGGCATCTACTGCAACCCCTGAGAGCCTTTTCTGCTCCTCAAGAGGAATACCAAGCCTTTCATAAGTCTTTAACAACTCTGGATCCACCTCATCAAGGCTTTTAGCCTCCCTCCTTTTAGGTGCCGAGTAGTACACGATACTCTGATAGTCAATAGGCGGGTAGTGAACATTTTGCCACTTAGGCTCCTGCATAGTGCACCAGTGCCTGTAAGCCTTCAACCGCCATTCAAGCATGAATTCAGGTTCGCCTTTCTTGGCCGAGATAAGACGTATTATATCCTCATTCAGGCCAGGTGGCACGGAATCCGACTCAATTGGAGTAACAAAACCGTATTTGTATTCTCGGTTTGTTAGTTCCTCAACTGTGTTTACTTGTGTGCTCATAGTAATCTCCCTTAAAGATAGTCTACTCCTTTAATTTCTTGTTCTCTAAACTTAAATGAGTCAGGCCACATCCAATTTAGTATTTTGGTTTAGCATATCCTCCAAAGTGGTATCCTGGAGTACCCTAACCATAGAGACCCGAAGTTTATCCCAAACGGAGATCTGTGGACAACTCTCATACAAAACACATATTGTGCCCCTATCCATACAGTCAATCATCCTGAGTTCGCCTTCAACAGCCTCATAAACCTCTCTTAGGCTTATCTCAGCCGGAGACTTTCGCAAGGCATAACCCCCATCTGGTCCAACCATTGACCTTACAAGCCCCTTATTCACAAGCCTCCGCATAATTTTTGCCAGGTAATTCAAGGGAATATGTTGATTTTCAGAGATCTCCTTTATATTGAACCGTTCCACAGGACGCCTACTCATATAAGTTAGAGACCTAACTGCATAGTCCAGCGTTCTACTTACTTGCATATTCATCTACCTTAATCTGGACTTTCTACATCCATAAAGTATAGATTAACATAGATATAAACACTGTCAAGACGGATTGAGTTGTAAGGATTGAAAATCTTTAGATTTTAAAAAGAGATACAAAGCTAAAGTGTTATTTTAGGTACAAATTCGTGTCTGTCAAGTGCTGGCTTGGCTTTTTTAAATTAGCCACATCCCCCATTTCACAATCATAATGGAAGATATAGCCCAAGTCGCACTGAAGAATCTCCAAGCCCATCTAACTACTGAGCGTCTTATTCTTACTTATATCAATCTCCTCCATAATCTTTTCCCAGAGGAGATAGGCATCAACAACTTTCTCTTTTACATTACTCAAATACATCTCAAAACCAATGAGGGCATGTTTAACGTCCTCTAATGATTCATCCTGAACTGCCTTTTTTACAGGGGCGTACTGATACCTGAGAATAGCTGCGTTGCCACTTAGTACCCCAAGGATCTGGTTTAACTGCTCTATTAGTTCTTTAATTTCATCCATCTCTACCTCCTTAAATTCATCAATTCATCCCTACATACTTAATCGGGACTCAGTACTAACCCAAATAGATCGTGGGTTAATACACACTGGCATGATAGTAAAGACATTTGTAAACGAATCACCCAGATTTTATCACTTCATCTATAGAGTTGAATAATATCAATATGTCATGCTCAGTATTATAAAAATGAGGAGATACTCGAATCGCTCCACCTCTTACATTAATTATAATGCCATCTTCCTTCAATTTGTCCTTAACACCGATTGGATCAAAGCTGCCGGTAATAGAGATAATTCCCGCCCTTTCCTCCCTTTTCCTTGGGGTTCTTATATGAAAACCCCTTCTTTGCGCCTCTTTTATTATTAAATCCCCAAGCTCAAGGACACGGTTTTCAATTCTATTAATTCCTACCTCGAGAATAAGGTCAACTGCCGCACCAAAAGCAAAAATCCCGACAAAACTAAGGGAGCCCTCCTCAAACCTAAGGGCGTTCGTTTTAAGGCGAAAGTCTATATGGTCATAATCGGATTCATTCTGAATGCTCTTCCATCCAACAAGAGCAGGATTAATCCTTTCGGCAATCTCCTCCCTACAATAAAATATCCCTGTTCCTTCAGGACTCAGGAGCCACTTATGCCCGTCCGCTGAAAGAAAATCCACATGGAACTCCTCTATATCCATTGGAACTACACCGAGGCTTTGAATTGCATCAACAAAAAAAAGGACACCTTTTCTTCTACAAAGTTCTCCTACACTCTTTATATCAATCCTGAACCCGCTTGAGAACTGCACAGAGCTTATTGTAACTAGCCTTGTTCTCGAATCAATTAATCCTTCAATGTCTTCAACTAAAATTCTCCCATTTCGAGATGGAACAAATCTTATTTCTATCCCCTTTTTTTTGAGATTGAGCCAGGGATAAATATTCGATGGGAATTCCCTTTCATATACAATTAAATTATCTCCTTCCTTCCAATCGAGCCCTTGAGCAACTATGGAAATACCGTGAGAGGTATTTTTTACAAATGCCACTTCTTGCGGCTTTGCGCCGATAAGCGCGGCTGATTTTTCTCTAATCTCCTCAACCCTCTTTGTCCAAGAGGTATAGTTAAATGCTCCAAACTCTGTAGCCTCTGATATAAATTCCTCTACAGCCCTTTTTACCCTAAGAGACACCGGGGCTATCCCTGCATGGTCTAGATAGACATAATTTCTAATCACAGGAAACTCGTCTCTATAGGATTCAAGTGGCTCCGAGTTTGACTTATATTTATTTTTCATCGTGCTGAACGCCTCTATTATGTCTTAGAATTCATATCAAACAAAGTAAATTGTATCCAGTTAGCTAATCCTATCTTTTGACATTTCACATTTATGGCTCAGTAATCAGTTCAGGCGGAAGATGCCCTACGTCATTTAAAACCTCCACACTGAAGTGTCCGTTTCTAAACAGGATGATACTCTTAGACGTCGCTTTGATTTTAAAACTCCGAAATTCTTCCAGTCCAACATCCATGAATCTACAAAGGAGAGTAATAATTGTGAGGTTATGGCTCACAACAACGACGGTTTCCTCAGGATGTTTTTTATATATCCTCTCTATCGCCCTCAAAGCCCTTTCCTGAAGCTCCTTTAATGATTCCCCACCAGGAAGCCTTACCGTTTCGGGATTCCGTACCCACGCGCTTAAAAGCTCGGCATATCTCTCCCTTATTTCAACAAATGTAAGCCCCTCAAGTTCTCCTTGATTCATCTCCCTTAAATCCGGGTCAAACTCGACCGGAAGCCTATGATATTGTGCAATCGCCCTTGCCGTATCAATTGCCCTTTTTAGATCACTCGAATAAACGGCGGAAATGGATTTACCCCTTAGGGATTTAACCAGTTCCTCGACCTGCCTCTTTCCACTATCACATAACTCTACATCGGTAAACCCCTGGCATCTGCCAATACGGTTCCACTCTGTCTCTGCATGACGAATGAGGATTAGGTTCATTATTTGAGCACCATACTAAAAAGGAGAGTTAAGAAATCCTATTTAAGACACAAATCTTGATGAAATTAAGACCTGTCGTTTGTAAAAGGAACCTCTACACCATCTGTTTTTGCCTCTTCTAAAAGCTCAGAAGGCGGAGGAGTTAAAGGTGAGGCCCTGTATATGGCCTTAACACAAAAATCATCAAACGCTGGATTTCCAGATGGTTTTTCCACCCTAACATCGTGAACTCTCCCCCCCTCGTCAATCTTGAAAACCACCACTGTTCTGAGAGACCCATCTACTGGCACATTCTCAGGAATCCGCCAGTTGCTCTTTATCTCCTCACGCACCCTGTTTATAAACAAGGCAGCAAGTGCCGCCCTAGCCCCCGGTGAGTGCCTGTTTAAGCTGCTACTACCTTCTCCAGTTCCTCCCCCTTCATCTGAAGGGTTCGCCTCGGCTAATCTTTTCTCCTCTATGTCCTTAAGAATCCTCCTCTTTTCTATTTCAATTAGAACTTTCTGTCTCTCTCTTTCTTTATCTTCTTTCTGAACCTTCTGCATATCCTCAAGGACTCTATTTCTTATATCCTCAAAACTGGGCTCCTTCGGTTTTTCAACCTCTTTTGGTAGAATCCTGGGCTGCTCAGTAGGCTTTGGTATCTCGGCTACCTGTTGTTTTTTCTTCTTTGTTTCTAATGCTAATACATCTTTAGGCCTCTCCTCTTTGATCTTTGGTAGCGATTCCTCTTTTCTTGGCTCAGCCTTTTTAGGCTCTTCTTTAATCTTCGGCGTCTCCTTCTTAATCTCGACTTTTTTTGTCTCCTTGGAGACTTCTGGTTCCTTAGGCTGAGGGACTTTTATCCTTTCCTCACCCTTTCCAGACCCGGTATTCTCTCTGATTGATTGTTCAAACTCAGAAGGCGATACCAATCTCCCCTCTATAGACTCAGTCTCATCTAACTGCTTTGGCGATCCAAATCCCCAGAAGATCGCCAACAAAAAGACAATCGTATGAAGGGAAAGTGATAAGACTATCCCCCAAAACCAGGAAATCCTAGGAGTTTCATTCCTTAGAGACTTCATCTTTCTTCCTTATTATTTCCCAGAGGCTCCGTAATAAGCCCTAGTTTCTTTACACCTGCCTTTTTTACCTCGGCCATTACGTTCATTACAGTACCATAAGGCACATTGGTATCAGCCCTAAGAAACACGTCCTCATTTTCTACTTCTTTTCCTTGGCCCTCAATGAGAGAGCGAATCTCAACTTTAAGTTCTCTAAGTGTATATTGCCGCTTCCCTATAAATATCTCCCCCTTGTCGTTTACAGTTATCACAATCTTTTTTCCAGTCTCGACAGCCGGCAAAGGCTTTGATTCGACTTTTGGAAGATTCACATTCACGCCCTGATATAGAATTGGGGCTGTAACCATAAAAATCACAAGAAGTACAAGCATCACATCAACAAATGGAGTAACGTTAATCTCTGCAAGCACTGTACGCCCCTCATTATTTTTCATACCCATTTCGGACTCCTTTTAAATATTTGCAAGGTGTCTCTCTACTATGTTTAAAATCTCCGCTGAAAAATTCTCCATCTCTACAGAGATCCCTCTCACCCTGTTTATAAAAAAGTTATAAGCCACAACCGCTGGAATTGCAGCCGCAAGCCCAACAGCAGTTGCAATGAGGGCCTCTGCAATCCCCGGAGCTACAGCTTGAAGAGTGGGTACCCCCTCTCGACTTGCAAGCCCAATAAAAGAGGTCATTATTCCCCAGACGGTGCCAAAGAGTCCTATGAAAGGAGCCGTGCTACCCGTAGTCGCAAGAAAGATTAAAGATCCCTCAAGCCTCGATATCTCCGAGGACATTGTTTTTTTCATTGCACGCTCAACAAGCTCTGCGACTCCAAACTCCGCTGCAACCGCATCCGTATTGGCCTTAAGCTCAGGGCCATGCACAGTCCCCGCTGTTCTTGATCTCCTCGTTCTCAGGAGCTCTCCATACCCTGCCCGAAAAAGCTCGGCAATCGGCCCTCTGATATTACGCGTTGACGAATAGAGATTGCCAAGGTTGGTACTGGCCTGATAGAAATCCAAAAACCTCGAAGACTCATTTGCGGCCCTCCTGAGCGTAAAGAGTTTCGAGAATATAATCACCCAGGAAACCAAAGACATAAAGAAAAGTATAGCAAGGACAACCTTTACCACAGGACTGGCAGTCGTAACAAGGCTAATTACCTTAACTTCCTTTCCCTCTACTACACCTGCAGTCTGCAAGACAAAGTATATCCAGTTTATCATCTCTACTGAACCCTTATAGATTAACTCTATACACTATTACCATAAGTATACAGTACAGCGCAAATAATATGTTCTTCCTTCGGATTTCATTAAAACTCGGAGACTTCGGATTCATTAACCTGCAATCCGAAACCAGATGAGAATTATTGGAAATTACAAAACTAACTATATAAAGTTTTCCATACATATAGCCTAAAATCAATTGCCTTTTATTTTGCTCCATCATATCTTCTTCCCTTCCACACCACGCCTTCCCCACTTACAACCTTATAGGTTGAAGAGACCATTATTCCTATAAAAGCCGCGACACTAACTGGAAAGAGAAGAGCATAGTAGGGGAGAATACTATAAATCTTTGTTCCCTCCCAGAAAAGATAAATGTTGAGAAATACAAGCCACAGACCTTCTAAAAGAATAACTATCTGTATGGGACCACAAGTCGCTGAAGAAATATCCAATAGAGACTGAATAATCAAGAAAAAAGGCAGGAATCCCCGCAAAGATAGCATGATTATGCCAAGGATAAGGCGCCTCCAGTCTTTGTCCATACCAAGAAATATGTTTTTTGTCCAGCCTTCCCATATCTCTTTTAGATTCGTATACATTCTCGTCTTTATTAAATTCCCCCCTCTTGCCACACGAAGCCGATAACCATTACTTTTTATGAGCTTAGCAAGAGCAAAATCTTCAACTATTTTATCTTTTATAGATTCGTGTCCTCCTACTGCTCGATATGCATCACGACGGATGAGAATGAACTGGCCATTTGCAGCGGCATCTTTATACCTCAGGCTATTAATTCTCTGATGCGGAAAAGCAATAGCAATTGAGGCAAATATAATAGGCTGAATAACACTTTCCCAGAAAGAGCCAAGTTCCTGAAAAGGAAAGATAGAGAGCATGTCTGCTTTGTGTTCCTCGGCGTAAGACAAAGCCGCCCTCAGCACATACGACTCGGAATATGTATCTGCATCAACAAAAAGTAGCCAATCCCCTCTTGCCCTCTGCACCCCCTGCCAGAGGGCATGATTTTTCCCCACCCAGCCTTGAGGCGTAGGAGAACCTATTACAACACTTAGATTCGGATGTTTAGACGAGAACTCTTCCAAAATGTGAAGTGTGCCATCAGTTGACATATCATCTACGGCAATAATCTCGTAATTTGGATAATCCTGATTTATTAAACTCCCTATGCAACGTTTCGCATTTCTTTCCTCATTTCTCATAGGAACTATAATTGATACAAAATAGTTTCGTTCTAGATTTAAATCTCGATCTCTGATCTCCTCAAACTCTCTAATCCTTTTCATGTTTATAATTGAAGACCAGGTGAGAAAAATCGTAAATAGACTTACAAGTACTAGTTCAACCATTTTTACTCTCTAAAAATACTGTTCCCATTAGATAATGGTATGTTTAACGAGTTTGTTATACAATACCAAAACCAGATCGGTATAAATATACCTGTAACTAAAATCCAGTTTGGTGTAGAATAATCGAAACGCAAATATGGGAAAGAACCTATCAAATTCCGTAGCGATCATCACGGGAGCATCGAGTGGAATTGGACGCGAAACGGCGATTCTATTGGCTCAAAAAAGGGTTAAAGTCACGCTTGCAGCAAGAAGGGAAAACAGGCTTGAGGAGGTGGCAAGGATAATAAATGGGCTCGAAGGCAAAGCCTTGGTTATCCCTACAGACGTGTCGAGTCAAACTCAAGTCGAGCGCATGGTTGAAAAAACGCTAGAACAATTTGGACGGATTGACATACTCGTAAATAACGCTGGATTTGGACAACTCGCCTCAATTGAAGAGACCTCACCTGATGATATGCGCGAGATTATGGACGTAAATTTGATGGGAGCCTTTTATGCAACCAAAGCGGTATTACCTCAGATGAAAAAGCAAAGAAGTGGACATATAATAAATATTTCCTCAGTTGCAGGCAAGCGAGGCTTTCCATTTCTCGGTGCATACTGCGCTACCAAATTCGCGATGAATGCAATCTCAGAGGCTATGAGAATCGAACTTACTGGAACGGGTATTTATGTGAGTGTAGTTTATCCAGTTACAACCATAACCGAGTTCTTTGATGTCATAAAAAGCAAGGCAGGACGGAGGTTTGTGGCTCCGAAGGTTTTCACTCAATCCGCCTATCAAGTCGCCACTGCGATTGTAAAGTGTGCTGAGAATCCAAAGCCCGAGGTACTCCCATTCCCGCTTGCAAGGCTCTTAATACTGATGAATGCCTGTATGCCCGGGGTTCTTGACTTTTTTCTAAGAACGTATTATAGGTCAAAATCAATGATAAACGGATGACTGTCTTGATTGACTTAAAACCCTTACGGAGGTGGTAAATGAAAAGGTCTCTCTCTGCAGCCTTTATCGCTCTTACAATACTATCTTTCCCAAGAGTGTGGTGTCTTGCCGATGAAAGCAGATACCAGGTCGTTATAGAAGAAAGTTACTATAAGGTAAGACCGGAGCACGAAGACGAATTTCTTGAGCTTTATAGAAAGAAGATTTTTCCTTTCTGGAAGGAGATGGAAAAAATGGGTCTAACTGACGGCGAGATAAGAATGTATATGCAGAGAATCCATACACTTCAGCCATCGTGGACATTTAAAACTGTTGTCAGGTTCAAAAACTATACCGCAATAGATAAGTGGCTTGAAAAAAGAGACGAAATCTTTAGTAAACTCTTTCCTGAAGAAGGTGGATATAAAATTTTTGGGAAAAAAATTATGGCAATTACTCAAGAGCACTGGGATGAATTTATAAGAGAAATTCCCCTGGAGTAACAAAATATCTAGAAAATAATA
>CAYMEO010000068.1:0-14341 GCA_964389705.1 uncultured Spirochaetia bacterium | reverse complement strand
ACATAAACTCCGAATAATACACAGATGTAATTTTATTGTCAAATTGAGGCTGTCAGGATTGAGTATTTTACCCTTAGGGTATATATTTTATTAATTATTCTATAAATTACTGAGGAGGAGAGAAATGCACCGTATAGCCTTTGTTTCTTTAATTGTTATTTCTCTTTTGTCTATAAGGGCAGTTCTTGGACAGACAATGGGTGGGGGAACTGAAGTCACCTCTCCAACTTCTCAGTCATCGCCTCAGGGGAATGCATCGCAGTCCGGACAGTTTGTAAATCCGCCTTACTTTCCTCAAAAAGACCTGAACCCTTTTGAGTTATCTACTCTTGGGGGTAGAAACTTGGGAGAAAGAAAAGAAGGAAGCACACTGGGGATAGGAACAAAGCAGAAAAGCAATGTTGAGGTTAATAAGCCCAAAGAGAAAAAAGAGACCGAAGAATCCACCACACAGGGAGGCTCAGAATCCGCTACAGGGACAAATACCACAGCGGCTAAAACAGAAGAAACCACTCAGATTAATTCTAATGAGTCAACTGAGGTGACCCCTAACTCAGTGAATAAGAGCAGTGGGCTTTACACCTGGAAGGACAAAAATGGAGTAGTACACGTGACCAATAATATCGGTTTTGTTCCTGCCCAATACCAGGAGGAGACGATAAATAAGGTTGAAAACAACAAAAACGGCAGAATGTCAAGCTCTTCTCAAGAATCTGAGCAGCATTAAGTTGACTAGGAATCATTTCTCTTCTTCAGATTGATGCTGCGGAGTGTTTTTGAGATGGTTTCTAAATTCAGAATACGGATTTTGTATCCCTATCCCTGTTCTTTATCCACAAACTTTTTTAGTTTCTCTTCTAGGCTATCTAATTTGGCTGAGAGCTTCTTAATCTGTCCTTCAATCGTAAAAAGCGAGTCGCTTATGGCCTCCGTTCTCTTAAAAAGGATAAGCCCTATCACGATTAGTGGAATTAAGATGAATATAAAGTGAAACCAGTACCCTGCTCCATGCGACTCACTTGCACAGCCGTTGAGTGCCAAGACAACTGACATTAAAGCGGATCTATTTATAAAAGAAAGCCTCATCTGTGGCTTGTCCTCCTGCTAGTTTCTTAAATTAGTCAATATTGAAATGCACCATCCTAAAGAATATAATAAACTGCAGAAATGTTAAGGGCTATTTTAAACTGGACTCTGATTTCTATATACACCATTATTTTTGGAATCCCTGCAACAATTGTGTCTTTTATCATGCCCGATAAGGTGCTCAGGTATTTTGTAAGACCCTGGTCAAGGCTGATCCTTAAGACCTGTGGCATTAAAGTTCATTTGGAAGGTACTGAGAACCTTCCAAATGAGCCGTGCGTGATTATGTTCAACCATCAGAGCTATTTCGACGTATTTGCATTTGCCGCTGTGCTTCCTATTGATTGGAGGGCAGTAATGAAAAAAGGGCTTTCTCGTGTCCCTTTTTTTGGATGGGTGGCTAAGGCAACGGGCCACTATTTTGTTCTAAGGGACAGCTCCATAAAGTCATTTCAGGAGATTGAGAGGGTTGCACAGAGGATTCGCTCTGGGCCTTCGGTTTTAATTGCTCCAGAGGGGACAAGGAGCCCCGATGGAAAGCTCCTTCCCTTTAAAAGGGGTGGCTTTGTCCTTGCCATGCGCACCGGAGCACCTGTGGTTCCAATGGCGATTTTAGGAGGCAGAGACATTACGCCTAGGGGTGCGATAAGGATTAATCCTGGTCATATAAGGATTAAGATCCTTCCTCCTATTAACGTGAAGTCACTTCCACCAGGTAGAGCCGGAAGAGACGAGCTATCAAGGCTCGTAAAGGAGGCTTTGGAGAGAGCCTTAATTGAAGATGAAAAGAGCATGGTAGCTCTGTAGTTATACCATAGTTAGAGAAGAGCTACTTACTTCTATGGCTGTGCTGTTTTGACAAATCTGAGGTAATAAATCTCTCTTCCCTTTTGTTTGAACTCCATTTCGTATTTTGTCTTGGCTCTATTTGCTAGGCTGCTTGCATATCCAGGTGGTGGAAACACCGGCTTGAAAACTGTAATTCTATCTAAGACATCCAGAGTATAAGATATGTATTCCTCATGGTCACTTGCTATCTCAAGTATCCCTTGAGGTTTCATTATTCGGGAGAGTTTCTCGAGAAAATCAGAGTTTATAATCCTGTGTTTCTTGTGCCTTTCTTTAGGCCAGGGATCGGGGAAATTGATATAAACCTCTACAAATGTATTTAGAGAGAAGACCTCTTCAATGGCAATTCGTGCATCCATAAGGAGGAATTTGATGTTTTTGATTTTTTCCCTCTCTGCTATTCTTACGGCTTTTCTAAACCTTTTTCCTTTTATCTCAATCCCAACAAAATTCCAGTCCTCTTTTCTTCTGGCTGTTTCTATTAGAAAATAGCCATCACCGGATCCAATCTCAAGGACTACTTCAGATTTGTTGCCAAAGACCTGAGATAGGTCAAGAGGCAGATGATATTCAGTTATATCTAGGATGGGAGATAAAGTATTCATGTTTGGTATTTGGAGTGGTATATGATCAGAATTACAACGCAATATTCTAATCTAAATCAACGATGCGAAATATTAATTTCTCCTCAACCCTTATTCCGTAATTTCCACCTATCTCTGCCATCTCTCCTATTCTTCTCGGAAGGGTCATCTCTATCTTTCCGCCTCTTGCTTTTTTATCGAGCCTCATTATGTCAACCATTCGATCTAAATCAATCGAATCGGGGAGCTTTGTAGGTAGTCCCGATCGGCTAAGTAGAGATGTTAGCCTTTCAATCTCGTCTCTCTGCCACAATCCGAGTTCCATGGCTATTTTCCCCTCAGCTACCATTCCAATTGATATAGCCTCACCATGTGGGATTTTGTAATCGTAGAGATTTTCAATTGCATGTCCAATTGTATGACCGAAATTTAGAATCTTTCTTAGATTTGACTCCTTTTCATCGAGTTCTACGATATTGCCCTTTATTTCACAGCTTCTTTTTATGATATGGATGAGGATATCTGCGACAAATGAGAATACACTCTCAATATTCTCTTCAAGAAATTCGAAAAACTCTTTATCCTTAATTACACCGTATTTTATGACCTCTGCGAGCCCTCCTCTTATTTCCTTTTTTGGAAGAGTTCTTAGGGTTTTGACATCTATATAAACCCTCCTAGGTTGGTAAAAAGCGCCAATTAGGTTTTTCCCAAATTGGGTATCAACTCCCGTTTTTCCTCCGATGGAGCTATCAACTGAGGCGACGAGCGTAGTTGGAATCTGGATATATGGAATTCCACGATTGTAGGTTGCAGCGACAAACCCTGCAATGTCTCCTACAACTCCGCCACCCAGCGCAATCACAGCCGAGTCCCTTCCAATCTTGAGTTTTGACATCTTATCTTCAATCCTAGATTTAGTTTTTCTGCTTTTGTACTCTTCTCCGGCGGGAAAAGAGATAAGGTATGCTTTTAGCCCTGCGGTTTTGAGATCTCTAAGGAGTCTTCTTCCATAAAGAGAAGAGACAACTGAGTCAGTTATTATCACATAAGAATAGGCGAGTTTTTCTTCTCCTAAGTCTAAGGGGACTCTTTTGAGAATCTCCTCTCCAATTAGTATCTCGTAGGATCTATCTTCTGTTTTCTTTATATTTACCTTTACCTTTTCCATTTTGTTCTGATCTGTGTTTCCTCTGGCTAATTAGTGGATTTTGGAGAAAAAATCTTCACCTTGGGTCCTGATTCAAGCCTTATATCTACTGGCTCTTGCGGTTCATAAATCTCTCCATCAATTATGTATCCCCTATTTCCTTCTACCCTTAGGCTCTTTGTTGATTGATTTAGAAAGTTTCCAGATTCATCGGATTTAAGCCCTATGTATAGAGCCTTTGGAAGTTGATAACGTACCTTTTTAAAATAGGGAAGCGTTGCATAAACCATATTGAACTCTTCCCCTGCACGTGCTTCTTCAAAGAAGATCCTAAATCCAAAAACGAGTCTCTTTATAGTTGATGCAACCAAAAAAAGATGGTTTTTGAGTGGAAGCTCTTTATCATTAACATAGACATTTGATTCGACCTCCTTAAAAAGGTCGTGATTCATATTTGTCAATGATATTATGCCTGTTTTAAAAATAAGCTTTAATGCGGCACTTACTGTTGCGCCTTCTCTGTAGTAGCGTTTGATAAACTTATATGGAAATCCATCAAGCCAGCAAAATCCATAATTATGGTGTTTGAATCTTGGATCAATTACTCGGATGAGTCCGCGCTCGGTTGTGTAGACCTTATCTTTCTCCAAGGATTGAATTAATTTTCGGCAGATGATTATCTGATTTCCTGAAAGACCTACGTCAGCCGAGAGCATATTCATCGTTCCACCCCTTAGAGGAGTGATTATGGGTAGCTCTTCATCTCCGAAAAGGTTTATGTAGGAGGAGATTGTATAACTTATTGTTCCGTCTCCACCACTAATGCAGAGGATCTTTATCCCTTCCTTATAGAATTCTTTTAGAACTGAAGCTACATCATCTACGCTGCCTGTGGTGCGTACAATTGCGTATTGACCGAGGATCTTTTTTATTGCATCGAGCTGATCGGTCGTATTCTTTCTGTTTGTTTGGGCAAACGGATTGAATATAACGCCAATGGGTCTCATATTAAAAATTTTAACACTGACCAGACAGGATAGGGTTTTAATTTTTCTCTACCTTTTAGCTCCGTGAGTTCAATGAGGAAAGAGTACCCTACGATTTCCCCGCCTAGCTTCTTTACTAGGTTGCCGACTGTCGCTGCAGTTCCTCCCGTTGCGAGAAGGTCATCAACGAGGACGACCCTGCTGCCCCCGGAAATTGCATCTCTATGTACTTCGAGCACATCCTTTCCATATTCCAGGTCATAAGAGGCATTTATTTTTTCAAATGGGAGTTTTCCCAACTTTCTTACGATCACAAGTCCAGTGCCGAGTTTGTATGCAAGGGCCGAGGCGAATATAAAACCCCTTGCCTCAATGCCAATCATATATTCTACCCTCTTTTCGGTAAGTACCTCAGCCATCATATCTATCGCCTGTCCAAAGGCCTTTGCATCCTGAAGAAGGGGTGTTATATCATGAAATATTATTCCCTCTTTCGGAAAATTCGGTATGTCTCTTATGTATTTTCTGAGATCTTCCATCAATTTTTCTCCTTTAAATAACGATTATTTAACTTTAGAAAACTTAAAGCCCAAGGAGAAAGAATTATTAAGTCCTGCTAGAAATTGAATCCTTATCCTTAGAGATGGCATTTTGGTTTGTGGTTCGCTCGCTTGTGTTCATTAATTAGTAGCTAATTTGCTGGGCAAATATTTTAATGGATTTACTGGTTTTCCATTCTTTCTAATTTCAAAGTGAAGGTGTGGGCCACTTGCATCTCCGCTTGAGCCTACTTCTGCTATAATATCTCCTATTTTTACACATTCCCCAGCCCTTACCAGGTTTTTCTTGTTGTGTGCATAAATGGTTCTTAGTCCATCTCCATGCTCTATAATTATAATTCTCCCATAACCTGAATATCCCTCAAGGCTCCCAGCACTTGCAACTACTAAACCGTCGGCTGCGGCTCTAATGGGAGTCCCATTAGGAGCAGGTATATCTATACCTGGGTGAAAGCCAAGTAGGCCTCTTCTTCCAAATTGGGAAGAGATCTTACCCTCAAGGGGCCAGAAAAAGCCAGAAGCCGCACGCCCCGGAATAATTATTATTTGGCCAGGGAAAAGTTGGGAGGGATTTTCAATCACATTTGTTCTTTCAATCTCCTCCGGGCTAACCCCATAGGTTCTTGATATTGCATATAAGGTTTCTCCTTGTTGTACTACATGGTATATTTTATTTTCTACAGACGTATGACCATTGCGAGTGCAATTCTCTACACCCTTGAAAACCGGGGGCTGGCGCTCTATGCAGGCTTCATTAGTTACTATGGCGAGCAAGATGAAAAGCCAGATCCACAGCCTCTTTGGGATCTGTAGCCTTCTTAATATCTGATGATACCTCCCATGTGTTTATTCCTATAACCGGAATTCCTAGCTTTAGGGCAGCTGCAATCTCTATTAATGTTCCGTAACTACCGCCTATTGCAATTACGGCGCTGCTTGAACGAATGATTATAATATTTCTTGCATGGCTCATTGCTGTAACTATAGGAATGTCAACATAAGGATTGGCATCCGATGCACTAAAGCCAGGGATTATCCCTACTGTCAGCCCTCCTTCTGATTTTGCTCCGCGACAGGCAGCTTCCATTACGCCTCCGAGTCCACCGCAAACAAGGGTGCCATTTCTCTTTGCAATCTCCTTTCCTACTTTTTCTGCAATCTCGGACTCTTGGGCTGTAGCTTCAGCTGCCCCTATAACGCCGATCATAATATTCATTAAATGATACCCTCTAGCCGCAGCAGAATACACGAAGGAGATTATTTCCTCGTAAGTAGTCTGCCGTTAGCTTCTTAATCGGTTTTTATTTTACACCTCTTTTCAGTTTATTGAAATATTTTTAGTGTGAGGCAAGACCAAAATTCCCATGTCTCATTTTATCATTTTAGATTTTTCTAAAAGTATCCTCTGCTTTTAAATCCAGCTTCAGACTTTCAAGAAAATCGTAGTCTGTAAGGTCGAGTTTTATTGGTGTTACGGACACGTACCCTTGATTGACAGCGATTATATCGGAGTTTTCGATGTCTAAAAAACCAAGTTCGTTTCCCCCTATCCAATAGTATTTTCTCCCTCTTGGATCAATATTTTCTACTATGGGTTCTCCATATATGCGCTTCCCCTGTCTTGTCACTTTGATTCCTTTGATTTCTTCTTTTGGTAGGCTTGGGACATTTAAATTAATGAAAGTCCCCTTAGGAAGCCCTCTTCTTAATACATATTTTGCAATCAAGACGGCATAATAAGCGGCCGTGTCAAATCGAAAGCCGTTTTTATTTACGACTGAGACCGCAATTGAGGGGATACCGAGGAGGGTTCCTTCTATTGCTGCGCTCACCGTGCCTGAATATGTAATATCGTCTCCTAGGTTTTCGCCTTTATTTATTCCGGATACTACCAGGCCGGGCTTTTTGTCTTTCAAAATCCCATTTACTGCAAGATTCACACAATCTGTAGGTGTACCATCAACGCTGTATGTGTTTTGTGCGATCTCTTCTATACGAAGAGGACGATGGAGGCTGAGTGCATGACTTGCTGCGCTTTGATCCCTGTCGGGGGCAACGATAAATACCTCACCCAGCGTTTTTAGAACCTCAGCGAGTACATGAAGTCCTTCTGAGTTTATACCATCATCATTTGATAGGAGAATCCGTATTGGCATATGACTTTTGATTAGCCACATATTCGTGTCTAATCTTGATTAAAATGGTCGGGGTGACCGGATTCGAACCGGTGACCCCCGGCCCCCCATGCCGGTGCGCTACCAACTGCGCCACACCCCGTTTTTCTTGATTCATTTAAGGGGGAAGTATATATCTGAATTTAAAAATCTAGTCCAATTGTTTTCTTATAGATTTTAATTCATTTAGGACTTCACGCAATAGTTCATTTACTCGTGTGTTTACACGTTTTTGATTCATTTCTTCTCGGAGTCTTTTCTTTGCTCCCGCTATTGTAAAATTTTGATTGTAGAGCATATGTTTAATTTTCATAACGAGAAGAATCGTTTCTCTATCATAGAGTCTCTGTGATTTTCTCCTTATCGGCTGAATTTCTGGAAACTCGCTTTCCCAGTACCTTAGTACATAGGGTTTTACTCCTGTGTATTCACTTACCTCTCCGATTCTAAAATAGATTTTGTCAGGGAGCTTGATCTCTGCTGCATCACCCAGCATGGAATACAAACTAGATTAAATCAAAAAAAATGTCAAGAGTAATAAGGACTAATTAATTATTAGCCTTCATCTTATGTCTGGGTTATTATAGGAGTCCTTGCTATTGACAAGTGCTTCTAATGGGATTATTATCTTCATTGAAAACGGTGAAAATAGATTATGTCCGCTAAGATTAATATGGTGAAATACGGGAAAATAGTTGGTACAAGGGAAGAGGGTAGGGATGCCCAAAAGGAGATAATTCAAGCTATTGAGAAGGTACCGGAGGGTGAGAATTTAATTCTTAGCCTCAATGGAGTGAAGGTATTTAGTGGTTCATTTGCTGATGAAGCGGTGGTGACTCCTTACCATAGGTTGATCAATGGCGAGTATGGTGAGAAATATATGATCCTTGACTGCGACAATAAAGAGGTTCTAGGCGATATAGAAGCAAAGCTCGAGAGAAGGAAACTCTCTATGCTTGTCATAGATGGGGTGGAGGGTTGGTATGTCATTGGAGAGTTGAAAAAACATCTAAAAGAAACCCTTGATGAGGTTATAAAAAATAAAAGCGTAACTGCAAATGATTTAGCCGAGAAACTGGGGATTAGTCTTACTAATTGTAATAATCGCCTTTCTACGCTCCATAGAATGGGACTTGTTAAAAGGGAAAGGGTCAATAATCCCTCGGGCGGCATCTTTTACATCTACAAATCTCTGATTTAGCTCTCTAGAACTTATAGGCCCCAATTAAAGAAGACTTTCCAACAAACCTCATGGTAAAATTATAGAGATTTGAATTGCCTGGGAGCCTTATTCTGGCCTTCGGGCTTAGTTAGTAAAGAGAGGAGAGGGTTGATTTCTCCTTAGTGCATCTTTTTATATTTGGCAATTTGAGTATAATCATAGTATTTCTCTTATGTATATTTTTAGTTTAAGGAGATAGAAAGATAGATTACGTAGAGCTTGATAGAAAAGTCGCAAAAATCTTTAACTTGCCTCAAGGATGTGTTTTTGTCCTTAGCGTTCATCGTGATGGAAGATCAATAGAGTTTGTCTATCCTCCTGAGTTTAAAGGAAACGTCTTTCCTATAGACGGCAAGAGTATAGTGGGACGTACGGTTGTTGCCAGGCGCTCTTACATATCAAATAACGTTCCACAAGAGAGGGGTTTCATTATCTGGGATTGGCTTATCAATAGAGGAAGTATTCCGGTTCAAAAGGTGATTACGTACCCAGTTATGTTGGCTGATAAGGTAGTTGCAGTTCTTCAGATTGTGAGAAGGGGAGCGAATCTTTCTGAGTCAGGACCAGACTTTCGAAACGAAGATTTAGAAGAGATAAAATCTATTCTTGATGATTTTATCACCCCTCACACTGTAAAATCGGCCTGGGGGGAGTAGGATTGGATTATCTAAAGGTTGCTGAAGAAGCAGCTAGGGAAGCGGGCAGGGTTCTCATAGAGAACCTTGGAAAGATAGGTGAAATTGAGTATAAAGCCAAGAATAGTCTGGTTACTGAGGTAGATAGGCTTTCGGAGAGTCTCATAACCAAGATCATAGAATCGAATTTCCCTTCCCACGGTATTCTGGCTGAAGAGAGAGGAAGAAGCAAGGGCACATCGGCATATCTCTGGATAATTGACCCTTTAGATGGTACTACTAACTACGCTCATACTTATCCGGTTTTTTCGGTATCAATTGCACTTGAGGTTGAAGGGATTGTCAGACTAGGGGTAGTTTACGACCCTACAAGAGAAGAGTTCTTCAGTGCTGAGCTTGGAAAGGGAGCCTATATGAATGGGAAAAATATAAGAGTCTCAAAAGTGGGGGCCGTGTCGGATAGTCTAATATGCACGGGGTTTACTCATGAAAAGGAATGGATGGTAGACGAGAATCTAAGACACTTTGAGAACTTTATAAGAAGTGCCCAAGCCGTAAGACGAGACGGCTCTGCTGCCCTCAACCTCTGCTACGTGGCCTGTGGGAGATATGATGGCTTCTGGGAACTTGGGCTCCATCCCTGGGATACAGCAGCCGGCGCTCTAATTCTTAGAGAATCCGGAGGAAAAGTAACTGATTTTTCGGGCGGAGAGTTTAACATATATGGTGAGGAAATCCTTGCGACAAATGAATTAATTCACAATGAGATGATCAATGTGATTTCATTAGGGATAAAAAAGCGGATTTGAGTGACCTTTGTGGCATATCTGAGTAGCCTTCCTACATGTGATATATTGCTAAAAGAACTCAACGGGATTAAATTTAGTATTGTGTGATTCCCTGTAAAGGGGTTTGTTATGAAAGATAAAATTAAAGAAGCCAAAGAGTTAATAGAGAGTGCGTCTTGTATTACTGTCCTCACGGGGGCGGGGATTTCAGCGGAAAGCGGGATTCCGACCTTTAGAGGGAAAAACGGACTCTGGAGAGAATATCGGTCAGAAGACCTCGCAACGCCGGAGGCATTTGCAAGGGATCCGAGACTTGTCTGGGAATGGTATGAGTGGCGGAGGAAAATAATAAGAGATGCAAAACCAAACCCTGGACACTACGCCCTTGCCGAGTTGGAAAACAGAAAACGCAATTTTACCATTATAACCCAGAATATTGACGGACTCCATCAGCTATCTGGAAGTAGGAACCTCATTGAGATGCACGGAAACTTGTGGCAGATAAGATGTACTGGCTGTGGAATAATAGAGCAAAGCCATGATGTGCCGCTTAAAGAGCTGCCTCCACGTTGTAAAAGCTGTGGATCGCTTGGACGGCCCAATGTTGTTTGGTTTGGAGAGGTTATACCAATGTCTATAATAGATAATGTCCTTATAGCCATAGAGAAGTGCCAGGTAATGCTCATCGTCGGTACATCGGGTGTTGTAGAGCCTGCGGCATCAATGGGAATTGTAGCAAAGCAGACGGGAAAGACTGTAATTGAAGTAAACTTTGAATCTACTATGAACTCTCCGCTTTATGATTTAAGTATTATTGGAAAATCGGGTGAAATCTTACCTATGATTTGTAGATCATATTGAAACTGATGGTTATGTCTATGGGTTTATCAGTTTATTTTTTTTCGGATAGCTCTTTTAATACCGAAATGTGATTCCTAATTGTCTTGGCATCTTTGGCTTCTGGAGCATATCTAAGATATGTCTCTAAGCTCAGCAAGTGCCTGGGTAAAACACTCAAGTTGATAGTAAAGCAATCCACGGTCTCTTAATTCATATATTGCATAGGGATTTATAATGAGAATCATATTAACGGACGGGAGAGACTTGAGGAGATCTTTAGAGTTAAGGTAAATACCTTCCCTAATATGGGCAGACCTAACTGCAACCTCGATATACAGGACCGAGAGTGTGATGGGAATACCGGTTTTTCTATCGAGAACATCGTTTAAAAAGCTATTCCTAGGGAGGTAATGGGGATCAGTATTATCCCCGGCACGTCTTTAAATCTCCTCGGCCATCGGCTCTATTTCTCTCAGATATTTATCAATATCAAGGTCGGGATATTCTTCTTTTGCAAGAAGAATTGCTGCCCTGGCAAGCTCAATATCTTCTTCCTTTCGACTCATCATCTGGGTAAAAAGGCTTATAGCTTCGGATTGTGACATTGATATTTCATCTACAGGAATCTCTTATATGTTGTCCGTTCCCTTTGTGCAGTATCATAAAAGTTTATTCCCAGCTCAAAGGCTCTATGTAGCAAGCGAATAGACTCTTTTTCATCTTTATAAAATACACCACTTCCAATTTCTGAACATCCTAGACCTATTTCTGAAACTAGTAAGTCTGTACTACCAAAAGGGCGGTAGTTCATTGTTGTATATAACTCGCGGGATTATTAGATTTAAAATCCCCATCAATCATATCCAATAGAACCTTACCATCCATATCCTGTGGAATGGGTTGACCAAGAAGATACAGAATGGTAGGAGCTATATCCATTATATCCGCATCCTTAACGAATTTGCCTCTGTCAATGTGTTTTCCATAGGCTATAAGGAAGCCATGAGATCTGTCCTCTCCAGACCGCTTATCAGGATTATCCCCAGTAACAGTACCAATACGAGGGGAATAAAGTGCTCTAATAGGGGCATCTCCTGCCCATTTTACAATCAGGTCTGGGAATTCCCATATATGTTCTCCATGATAAATCCTATCTATTCTTACTACCTCACTTACAGCCTTTCTTCCTGTATCTGGATTCTGAAGGCTCTGAAGCTCTCTGATAATCTCATCGCACACAGCGTCATACTCTCTGCCCGGTTCTACTAACCCATTTGGTTCGCGTCCCTTTAGATTTATTCTTATTGCTCCTGGAAAGTCACCTGGAATACAGAAGGCGCGACTCCACATCCATTCATTTCCCGCATCCAATAGGCGGCACGTCAAATTATCCCATACCTTTTGAAGAAGCATTTGCCTTACCATTTTTATCATCTCTAATGGCACTATCTCAATTGACTTATCACGTATTTTGGATAGCCATCTGGACCAAATGTAGTTGCTGAAATTGGTAGGTGTTACTACCATCTCTAATTTCCTAAGGATCTCCGGTAGTAGATGCGTTCCGCTGTAGTTGGGTCCCATTCCATGGGGCGAAATAATTATGAATGTAGAATCGGGAGCGGCATTGACAAGCTTGGATATAGATGAATCAATTGTTGAGTATATATCACGGATTACATTAAGATGGAATTCATCACAATTAGGGACTGCATATGTGCCAAAGCGCGACAAAACCTCTTTTATGAGGTTGGATGGATATGATGACATTTTCCAATTTGGGCTATGCACCCCCCAGCCTACAATTTGAATGCCGTTAATGCCTTCAACGGGATAAGTCTTAGGGACATCAATTATAGCTATCCTCTTCCCGGCCTGGCTTAACCGAAGCCAAAATGGAGTCGCATCAATTTCATTTGCATATTTTTTATGAATCCGGTAGGTTCCTGTTTTTAATTGCCTGTAGAAAAATTTCCCTTGCCTGGCAGGAGAAATACCAGCAAAAAAGGATGGCCATGCAGGGCCGGTTGATACTTCTGCTGGAGAAGCTAATCTCCCCCAACAGCCCTGAGTCATAAGTGAAGTTATGGTTGGGAGGTATCCTTCCCTAGACCAGTTCTCGACTAGATCGGGATCAGCGGCATCTAATCCAATTACTACTATATTGTTTTTCATTTCAGTTTAACCCCCTTCTAAGCCTAACTGAATAATCCTCGATTGGCGTATTAATTTCACTATCATTTAAATTTCAACTCGGATAGCAACTCTCGGCGAACCGGATTTATCCCTCGCTGCTCAGGGGGAGTGGGCAAAAGAACAACCCTGTAGAATCGGACGGAACCTGCCCGACGGAGACTAGGGTCATTCTGCACCCAGAGTTCCCAGAGGGCCTTTAGGCGAACCCCCATCTGTTCAGGATTATCGGTTGAAAGAATGTGCTGAATCAATCCTACCCAACTGCTGGAACAGAATTTTTGTCTTAGAGTTTGTTTGTCAAGATGGATGGCTTTGCCCCTTGAACTCAGCATAGACATTTCAAGAGATCCTATTTCAGTTTTAGGGCCTATTATTTGTGCAAATGTTGGATAGCATGCAAAGGGCCAAGAGTAATCTACATGGCAAATACCGCATAAAATATTCACAGAAATTAAGAAGACGCTAACGACAACAACTCCACGCCCGTGTGCCCGATTGTTGTATTCTTTCTCTTCGGCCTTGAGGGATAGCATGTCTGCGATACTACACGTGCGCGAATCCGCCACATGATGGTAGATGCGGTTTGCAATCTTAGATATTGGCCATGCGTATAGAAACGGCAATATTGGCCACAGGATGGGAATGCGGGTTGCCACAACACGGTAGGCTAAAAAGCCACTCCAATTCTTTCTTCCCGCGATTGCATGTATGTGAGTCATAAGAGTAGTAGAACGCAACCGATGCGATTCATGGCTTGTTATTGTTCCTTTATTAAGTGCATTTACATAAGTCACCTGACCGAAGATGTCAAGTACTCTTAAAGATGCTATAATTCTACGACAAATCTTACAGTTTCCGTCGTAGATAACGTACATTTCTTTTCTGTAAAGCCAACGTCCAATGTGACTAAATACAGTATTCCAATCAACGAACACAACATAGCACACTTGAAGCCACCAAAATGGAATGCGCATAAATATATTAGTTATGTTATGGAAGGCAATCCCTCCCAGGGCTGCTAGAATACGAAGTCTAGGGAAGAAAATAAGGAATATAAAAGACATCTCAAAAACAATGGTTCCTATAGCTGCAGTTTTATACAGTATAGGGTGTTGATCTATTCTGAAAAAAGGGGTCCAATCGCCTAGTTCAATCCATGTTTTGTAGAGCCTGAATTTTAGATTTTCACCTAAACCCCAATCAAGTCCACCCCACCCAAGCTTCCAAAATCCAGGAAAGAAATATATAATACCCATTAAAAGCCATACGAA
>CAYMEO010000067.1:0-15083 GCA_964389705.1 uncultured Spirochaetia bacterium | reverse complement strand
AAACGGGATAACGAGAGTGCAATTACAGCGACTAGCATTAGATTTAGAGTAATTAAAGGTATTCTCCTCATTTTGTCTACTTCCTCCTTGTTTTGGTCTTTATGAATAAATACGATTGGATTTAGCCTTCGGATGTATAGATTTAGATTTGGTGGATAGTATACACAATGTCTTATAGCGGGAATCATAACGCGGGTTAATTACATTTCTTAACCTCTTCTTCTCTCAGTGCCTTTTTTAAGACCTTTCCCACAGTGCTCTTTGGGAGAGAATCTCTAAATTCAATAACTTTAGGAACCTTAAATGGGGCAAGTCTCTCTTTACAGAAGAGTATGATCTCTTCTTGTGTTACTTTTTCCCCCGACTTTAGTGTTATAAAAGCCTTTACACACTCCCCTCTATATGAATCCGGGACTCCGATTACAGCAGCCTCTAGTATGCTTGGATGCTCGTAGAGGGCCTCCTCCACTTCTCTTGGGTAGACATTATACCCGCCTGAAATTATCATCTCCTTTTTCCTATCAATGATGGAGAAGTAGCCGTTTTCATCCATTCTAGCTATGTCTCCCGTAAATAGCCATCCCTCTCTTAAAATAAGTGACGTTTCATCTGGATGGTTCCAGTAGCCCTTCATAACCTGTGGTCCCTTGACTATAAGCTCTCCTACCTCTCCAGCAGTCAGTTCTTTCTCCCCACTTTCTAGATCTACGATCTTTGCATCCGTATCCGGCAAGGGCATTCCCACGGTTCCTACTATGCGCTTGCCCATAAAGGGATTGGCATGGGTGGCAGGAGATGCCTCGGAAAGTCCATAAGCCTCTATGATTTTCGCCCCGGTTGCCTTCTCAAACTTCTCTAAAACCTCAAGCGGAAGCGGTGCACCGCCACTCAGACAGAGCTTAACTGAGCTCATTCCATATCTTTTCACATCGGGATGATTCGCAATGGCTGTATAAATTGTAGGAACACCAGGAAATATGGTAGGGCGATATTTTTTTACGGCTCTCAGCACTTCGTCTAGATTGAATCTGGGAAGGAGAACAATAGTTGCGCCGACCATAATCCCTATATTCATACAAACTGTCATTGCATAGACATGAAAGCAGGGAAGTACGGTAAGTATTCTTTCTTTTCCATCTATAATCCCTTCTTCACCAATCCAGAGCCGAACCTGACGGGCATTTGCGACTAGATTCTCATGTGAAAGGGCTGCACCTTTAGATATTCCGGTAGTTCCACCTGTATACTGAAGTACTGCGATGTCTTCAGGATTAACGTTGATTTCTGAGGATTGAGGCCTCCCTTTTATAAGTTCCGTGAATCTATAATAACCCTCTTTGGACGGTATAGCTCCAATCTCTGACCTTTTTATGAGCGGGTAAATCATGTTTTTGGGAAATGGAAGAAAGTCATCTAAACTTCCTATGATTACGTTCTTTAGGCAAATTTTATCTTTTAATGATTCTATATTTAGAAGAGCGCGTTTGAGGTCGAGTGTTACTATTGTACTTGCCCCTGAGTCCTCTAACTGATATCGGAGTTCTCTTTCTGTATAAAGGGGGTTCGTGTTTACAACGATTGCCCCGGTCTTTAAGGTGCCGTAGTAGGCTATGACTATATGTGGGGTATTAGGAAGATAAAGCGCAACTCTGTCTCCTCTTTTTATCCCCAGTCTGGCTAGAGAGTGAGCGAATTGATTTGAGAGTTTAAGGAGTTCACTATATGTGATTTTTTTACCTATGAATATTAAGGCGTCTCTTCTAGGGTATTTCTCTGCGGTGTTCTCAAGGAGTTTAAACACAGGGATTCTTGGATAATCTAGTGTCTTAGAAACCCAAGGATCATAATTTCTATGCCAGATTCTCTCTTCCATTGTCTATTTGATTATTGTTTTTCTCACTCTATTTTACAATCGTAATACGCCATTTCAAAAAGCCGCATTCGTGTATTTAAAAAATACCCTTGCTTTATTTGAGAGAAATGATGTTTAATTTAACTTAAAACCCAAAATTCTGGGGATCAAATACAATGACATTTACAGATATATTTGCCTCAAAAGGTTTTATCATATCACTTCTTCTAATTGTCTGTATATCTCTGATACTTACCCTTTTCCCTCTCATTGGTACTCTGGGATTTGAGTTCTCTGTGATTATCGCTTTTATTTCGGCGTTTATTTCGCTCTTTATATCCGCCGAATTTGTCAACCTAGATTTAAAAAAAAGATTTACGAGAGACAAAAGATTCTCTGATATAGTATATTCAATTTTGATTGTGAATCTCATTCTGCTCATTTTCCCATTGGGCGTCGGGCTTATAAATTCAATTCTAAAAGGCGATTGCTATATAAAAGAGGGGTTGGTTTTTTATGGATTGATACCCATTGTTACCGTATTTTTTTCGTCATCCCTAGGCCTTCTCATTGGGAATTTATTTCCAAAAAGGGGTTTCTTCTTGGGCTCTTTTGTGCTTATCTCTACCATATTATTTTCCCTGTGGAAGCTATATATAGACCCTCCGATTTTCTCATATAATCCTGTCTTTGGGTTCTTTCCGGGTCCGCTCTACGACGAGGCAATCCCAATAACCTCTACGCTTTTTGTATACCGTATGATTGTGGTCCTCTGGGGTCTCCTTTTTCTCTCGATCTTGGGTCTTATACGCAGTCTCAGACACAATATGATAAGAATGGTGAACCTCTTATCCGTCCTTATACTGATTTCAACCCTCGTCTTATTGCACCTAAAAGAGGGAGAACTTGGAATTGAGTATACAAGGGATTACATAACGAGGAATTTTCTTACTGCTTCAATCGAAACCGAGCACTTTGTGATTTACTATATGCCTGGCACGCCCGAATCTGAGCATATTACACTTATTGCAGGCGACCATGAATGGAGGTACCACCAATTAAAGGATTTCCTCCAGGTGGATACAAATACAACTAAAATCCGTTCATACATCTATCCCGACGCGGAAACAAGGAAAAGGCTTATAGGTGCGGGAGATACTACGATTGCAAACCCCATACATAGAGAGATCCATCTGGTCTACGATTCATTTCCAAACCCTGTGCTGAAGCACGAACTCACCCATGTCATGTCATCTGAATTTGGAATGAAGGTGCTCCGAGTAAGCCCCAAGATTGGATTGATCGAAGGGCTTGCAGTTGCCGCCGACTGGAGTGCAGATAAGTTCACACCTCATGAGTGGTCAAAGGCGATGATTAAGGCTAAATCCGCCCTAGACATAAAAGGGATCTTGGGATTTGGATTCTGGCGTGCTCCACCAAAAAAGGGCTATATGCTTATGGGTTCTTTTGTGCGCTACCTTATAGATACATATGGAATTAAGAAGTTTAAGGTTGTATACAGAACCGGAAATTTCTCAATCTATGGAAAGAGTCTCGATGAGTTGATCTCTGATTGGAAGGCCTTTTTAGACAGCATACCTATTCCGGAAAATGCCCCAGTTCTTGCCAAGTACAGGTTTAGCGAGCCGAGCATCTTTCAGGCGGTGTGCCCCAGAAAGGTGGCACTTTTAAAGGAAAACGGTATAAGGGCATTTAGGAATGGGAATCTCTATAAAGCCAGAGAGTTTTTTTCTGAGGCCTTAAACCTCGATAAAACCGATCCTATTCTTATAGAGAGTTTGGCATATACATACTACTACGAGAATGATTATACTAAACTCATCAATATTATTAATAGAGCACAGTTCCTTCCTAGTGTAGATAAAAATATCTTAGAGAATATTCGTGGAAATGTTCTTTGGCAGTTGGGAAAAGACGCAAAGCCCGTTTTTGAGTCACTCATTACAGAACCTCTTCCGGATGATATAAAAAGGGAGATTGAGATAAAACTCTCTGCCATTTCATATGGGGGAGAGATTGAAAAAAGGATGCGCGAGTATTTTGGTACGAGAGATAGGTTGAGCCAGATTATGATACTTGAAGAAATAGCGAAGATATTCCCCGACTATTCTCCTGCCTATTATTTGGCTGGAAGAATGTTTTTTGATAAAGCCGATTATAAAAAGGCCACTTTTTTTCTAATTAAGTCAGAATCAATAGGGCTTCCTTCGGAGGCCCTAGAAGAGGAAAATGCACGGATCTTGGGAATTTCTCTTTTTGCAATCGGCGATTATAAAGGGGCAATAAAGAGATTTGAACAAATTACAAGTATGAGCTCGGATAAAGCCCTCAAAGATTACTCCATGGATTTCATAGAGAGATGCAAGTGGGCTGGGAAAAAGTAGGATCTTTCGCGCCGTTCCTAATCAGGTTGAACTAGTCTGTGTATCCGATATACTCTTATTTCAGAGAGATGAATAAATACAAGATAGCCATTTGTGTTTCTATTTTTGTTATATTTGCTGATCAGATGACGAAGTTACTTATCCGCTCAAATCTCGCACTTTTCGAGAAGATTCCGGTACTTCCTTTCCTTGATATAACACACCTGAGAAATCCGGGAGCGGCTTTTGGTATATTAAATAATCTCTCTGAGAGCATGCGTATGCCCATTTTTGTGTTCATACTAGTTGTGGCTTTTACGGCTATATTTCTCTTTCTAAAAAGGGCGGAAGACAGAGACAAGGTTCTTGTTTTCTCCCTCTCTCTTATTCTAGGTGGGGCTATTGGTAATTCAATTGACAGATTCAGGCTTGGATATGTTACGGATTTTATTGATTTTCATCTACTTGGGAGCACCAAGTATCACTGGTTTCCATTTAATGTAGCTGATGCGGCGATTACAATTGGCGTTATATTAATCTTGTTTGAATCCATCTTTTTGAAAAGGGATAGTAGATAGGCTGCGAATTGATAAGAATGGAATAATCTGGATGCTATGGTATAGAGGCCAGGATTTTTTACTGTATTTTTCTGTTGTATATATTCTGTTCATTCGTGGTTAAATAGATATGTTTACGGGAATAGTTGAAGATATTGGTACGATTAAGAGAATAAAACCAAAGACAAAAGAGGTTCTCTTTACTATCAAGACACAAAATATAGATGTAAGGGAAATTAAGCTAGGAGACAGTATATCAGTAAACGGAGCCTGCCTTACGGTGGTCGCGATTGAAGATGATGCATTTACAATAGAAGCCTCCCATGAAACTCTAAAGAGGACAAATCTTTCAAAACTAAGGGTAGGAAATAAGGTAAACCTGGAGCGATCACTAAAGTTGAGTGATAGACTGGGTGGTCATATCGTAAATGGCCATGTAGATGGAGTGGGAAAAGTGGATTCTGTGCGAAAGAGGGGTAAATCAATTGAGGCCTGGTTTTCTCTCCCTAAGGGGCTTGCCAAATATGTTGTGGAAAAAGGTTCGATAGCAATAGATGGAGTAAGTCTTACCGTAAACGCCGTAGATGGAGATAGGTTTTCGGTTAATATAATTCCCTACACAAAGGAGGTCACAACACTTGGTAAAATGAGGCCAGGGGATTCTGTGAATATAGAATGTGACATAGTAGGAAAATACGTGGAGAAGTTTGTGATGGAAAATACTAGAAAATAGGATGTCTTATTGATAACTATTCTGTATCACGGTTATATGTGCTATGCAATTTAAGAAACTGAAAAATATATTCCTTATAGGCTTTATGGGTGCAGGAAAGACAACCGTAGGAAGAGTACTGGCAAAAAGACTCGGACTGGATTTTATAGACCTCGATGAGGTGGTCAAAAAGGAACTCGCAATGACAATTCCAGATATATTCTCGAGTTTCGGGGAGGACTTTTTTAGAAACGAGGAATCAAAAGCCCTTCAATCTGTAGCCAATGCGAATAATCAGGTAATTGCAACTGGAGGAGGTATTGTTTTAAGAGAAGAGAACTGGGAAATCATGAAAAGTAGTGGTATTACGATTTATCTTAAAGCACCTGCTGAGATTCTATGGAGCCGTGTAAAGGACAATACATCGCGCCCACTCCTTTATGGAGAAAATCCGTTTGAGAGATTGCAAGAACTCCTTTCCAAAAGGGTTTCACTATATGAAAAAGCGGATTTAATAGTTAATACAGAAAATATTACTCCTGCAAGAGTAGCGGAAGAAATAATAAGAGGATTAAATGGCTTTCGGTAGTATTGGAATGGAATTCGGTTCTTTGCCATTGACCGTATATTTAGTAACGTCGATTATTGAAGAACAGTAGAGGGGTACATAATGATAGAAGTTGATTTCTTACTCATTGGGGGCGGTCTTGCAAGTGCAACTGCCGCCAAAACGTTGAGGGAGGAAGGGGCTAAAGGCAAAATCGTTATTATATCTGCGGAGGATTTTCTTCCATATCACCGTCCGCCTTTATCTAAAGAGTTCCTTTTCAGAGGTCAAGAGAAGGAGAACATACTTGTTTTCAAAGAGAGCTACTATCGGGAGAAGAAGATTGATGTAATACTAGGTACAAAAGCCCTGGCTGTTCATCCCGACAGTAAAATAGTCGAGACTGATAATGCCGGAGAATTTAAATATGGAAAACTCCTCATTGCCACGGGATGTAGTCTAAGGAGGCTCGATGTTCCGGGGGCGGACCTAGCGGGCATATATTATCTTCGTACTATTGCTGATGCTGAGGCATTGAGGGAGGCGATGTCGAGGACAAAAAGGGCTGTGATTGTCGGCGGGAGTTTTATCGGAATGGAGATTGCGTCTTCTTTTGCCAGAAGCGGTATTCAGACAACGATTATCACACAAGAGAACCTTGTATTTGATAAATTGGATTCTCCTGAAATCTCGGAGTTTTTCATTGAATATTATAAATCTCATGGTGTAGATATAATTCTTGGAGAGAAGATAAAGGAGTTTCAAGGAAAAAACAGCGTGGATTCAAAGACCTCGCGTGTTATAGACGTTGTCACAATCACAGGGAAGAACTTCCCATGTGACATTGTTGCAATTGGCGTGGGTGTTACTCCTGATACAGAATTTCTTCGTGGAAGTGGGATTAAATTAGAAGACGGTGTTCTCGTAAACCAATACATGCAGACAAATAAGCCGGACATATACGCTGCCGGGGATGTCGCCAATTTCTTTGATCCGACCTTTAGGAGATACAGGCGAATAGAACATTGGGATAATGCAATAAAGCAGGGACAGATTGCTGCAAGAAATATGATGGGCCGTGGACAGCCCTACCGTGCGGTTTCATATTTCTTCTCGGATGTGTTTGATATTTCTTTTAATTTTTTTGGCTATGCGGTGGATGCCGATGAGAGAATTATTAGAGGCTCGACCAAAGATGAATCGTTTTCCCTTCTTTATCTAAAAGATGGGGTACTTCGGGCTATCTTTTCTCTTGGGCTTAGTCCGGCTGAGACTAAAGCAGCGGAGTCACTCATACTAAACCATATCAGTTTAAACACCGTAAAAGGGAGGCTAATTGACAAAACGTTCCCACTTGGAAAAGTAGCAGTTCAGACTGTGCTTGTTCTCCAAGGAGGCGGTGCACTGGGGGCATTTGAATGCGGGGTCATAAGGGCTATGGAGGAGAAAAAGATCTATCCCAATATTGTTGCGGGTGTCTCTATAGGAGCATTTAATGGTGCAATAATCGCGAGTAATCCAAAGAACGCTGCGGCAGCACTTGAGGCCTTTTGGGATGAGATTGCCGTAGACACACCCGATGCCCCCAGTGAGGATATGAGGCGTCTACTTGCATCCTGGTATATCCTTACATTTGGTAATCCCAAATTTTTTCGTCCCAGATGGTTTATGCCCATTTCGCATCCGGGCAATTTGCCTCTGAACTGGACGAGTTTTTATGATCCCTCCCCTGTAAAAGAACTTCTTCAAAAGTACGTGGATTTCGAGAGATTAAAAGATAGCCCCATTCGCCTCCTTATAAGTGCGGTAAATGTAGAGACATCGGAGCTTAAAACGTTTGATAGTTATACCGATTGTATTACACCTGATCACATTCTTGCAAGCGGAAGCCTTCCACCGGGGTTTCCCTGGACAACGATTGAGGGGAAACACTATTGGGATGGAGGAATTGTAAGCAACTCGCCGCTTGATCAGGTCATTGAACTACTGGGGTCAGCAGGCAAGAAGGTCTATATCATAGATCTCTATCCAATTCATAAGCCTCTTCCCCGGAATATAATGGAGGTAATTGCACGAAAGGATGAGATTTTTTATTCAGAGAAGATCAATAAGGACATCCGCACAAAAGAGCTTATCGATAAATACAAACAGTTGGTTGAGGAATTAATGGGATACCTTGAGCCATCGGCAGTTGAACAAATCAGGCATCGGCCTCTTTATATTCAGGCTATGGGAGACGCACCTCCAATTTCCATTACGCGTATTATACATGAAGGGGAGGAAGGTGAACCTGCGTCGAGGGACTATGATTTTTCACGTAAATCCATTGAAGAACATAAAAAGGAAGGCTACAGAATTGCCAAGAGGATACTAGAGAAAGAGGGGAAAATATAAAAATGCAGTTTCGGTATCTGTTGAGATGTTTAACTACATCCTTACTGCTTTGGAAAAATAGTTTATAAATTCTTCTGGTGTCATATTTGCGGTGTGGGCTAGTCTCTCAAGATGATCAGGGTTTTCAAGGTCTTCTTTCTTGAGTTTTATCATGTACTCCTCTGCGACCTCATATGATTCTGTGTGAATATCTACGGGGCGGATCCTTGTTTTTCCGGTTTTTGGATCTAGGATCTCGTTGAAGTATATAGGGGTCATTTTCCCTGCCTGTATACTGATTAGCGCGCCTGAGCCGCCTGAGAGTAGGAACTTGACGGCTCCATAGCCGAGATCGCGCGTATATTTTGCATCAAATGGAATCGGAGGGGCACATCTAAGCTCATACCCTATGTTTTTATCAACTATTGTAATTTTTATCCCCTTATCCAAAAGACGCTTTCTTGTCTCGTTCTTAACTATCTTTCCGAGGTCTATTTCAGAGAATCTTATGTTTCCGTGCTCATCCCTTTCTACATCTTTGAGGTCTATAAGCTCCTCATCATAGAGTTTATCGGCGAGACCCTCTGTAAGGATTGCGACTCCATCTTCTCTACCCATACTGAGTCTCTTTATAATTGCCCCTTCAAGGATGCTTATGAGTTGAGTTAGCTTAATCTTTTGCTCACTAAATTCCTCTGGAATTATTGTAAGCGTTGCCCCTGATGCCTTACCAATCCCGAGGGCAAGGTGTCCTGTCTTCCTTCCCATAGTGACGACGAAATACCATCTGCCTGTTGTTTTTGCATCTTCCATAAGGTACTGAACGATTCTCGTCCCGACGTGTCTTGCAGTCTCAAAGCCAAATGTAGGAATATAACCGGGAAGGGGCAGATCATTGTCAATTGTTTTTGGCACATGGGCTACTTTGATTTGTCCCTTGGCCTCTTCACTAACGCGGCTTGCCGAGAACATAGTATCGTCTCCACCTATAGTCAAGAGGTATTTGACATTCAGCTCTTTCAGAACCCTTAGGGCATTGTTCATCTTCTCGGGGCTTGTCGTTGGGTTCTCCCTCGATGTCCCTAAGATTGAGCCTCCTGTAAGATGGATGCGAGATGTATCTCCAATTGTCAGGCCTCTTATATGGGTTTTATCGCCGCGACAGAGCCATTTAAACCCATCAATGATGCCTATTACAGTTCTACCACGATTTATGGATTCAATAGTGGCAGCGCTAATAACTCCGTTAATTCCTGGGGCGGGACCACCCCCTACAAGAATAGCTAAAATCTCAGATGGGCCTCTTTTATCTTTTATATCTGTCATGTTAAATTCCAAAAACGCGATGCATTCGTAACATATCCTCTAAAAGAAATTTTATCAAATCACTTATAGGATTACCACTAATATGATAGGGAATGAAAATCAAGCGAAATTAAAAGAGTTTTCTATACACTCATAATCTTTGCCACGGAATCCATTTGCAGGATCCCTCCACTTATGAGCGACTGAATCGCAATTGCAAACCCAAGAATGGTTATAACAACGGATGAAAGCAGAGGAAGTGTCTGTATTATCTTTCCCTCCCCGCTAAATCTTTCCATAAACCGCTTGGCATAGACCATTGCTAAGCCGATTCCCATGAGAACAAGTGCAAGTCCTATGCTAAATGCTACAATAAGTATGAGTCCAAATCCGATTCTGTGGAGAGATATAGCACTTATAAGTACTATAAGCGCCTCGGGGCATGGCACTATCCCGCCGCTTACGCCCAGGGCGATTAGGCTTCCAAATGTTACCTTCTCAGGGATTTCATGATGGTGGTGAGTGTGTTTGTGATTATGTTCATGGTCATGGGAATGATCATGATGTGTATGATTATGGAAATGGGGGTGGTGGAAATGCCCATGATCATCGAATCCCCCTCTTTGGAAACCGCTAAGACGTTTAAAGAACAAGGCTATGCCGATTATCACAATCATAAGTCCTGAGGCAAACCCAAGCCATGGATAGAGCTTTTCGGGGAGTATGTATCGGGAGGCATAAAGGGTTACAAGCCCAAGGGCAAATACTCCGATTGTGTGAGTGAGGGTAACTATAGCGCCGAGTAGAAGCGCGTGGCCTGCTGTTCCACGTGAGCCTACGAGGTATGCAGCCACTATGGTTTTGCCATGACCAGGAGAGAGCGCATGGAAGGCACCAAAACCGAAGGCTATGGCAAGAGATAAGAGAACTATAGAGAGAGTAATATCCTTCTTCGAGAGAATCTCTGTAAAAGAGCTCCTTAGAGTCCTTACGCGTGGGGATTTGGAGTATTTATCTTTTGTCTTTGTAGATGCGATCCCTTTTCCAACACCTAGAGAGAATGAAAAACTCGCTTCTATGTCTTGAGGCGGGCTTGATATAGCATCCTGGGGATAGCTAGACAACTCATTGCTTATATCTTGGGAAGGGGCAGAAGAGGTAACTATATAAGTCTCTCCCTCTTTCCCTAGAACGATTATCTCTTTCCATCCTGTCCTTCCCAAATAGTTGTCATCCCTATATGATACCTTGTTTATGTCTAATAATTTACCCTTTTTAATATTCGCCACATACTCAACCGTTATTTTAGTTGTAGGAAGCCCTCCGGCACCGGGCGGAAAGACCATATTCTTTGAGTCCACTTTAAGCTCCAGAGGTTTATCGTTTAACTCTAGAGTGAGCCCTTTCTTTAATTCCAATACCTTTCTAGATAGATATGTACTCTGCTCATCGGGCGATATATCTTTGTCTCCATTTGTGTCCATATCAATTCTTTCCCCAAATGTGGGGATCTCTGCCATATCAATTATGTATCTCAGCCTGATTGTATTCTCTCCTACTTCAATCTTGGAGTAATGATTGATGCTGAAATTCCCCATAGGATGGGCAAGAGCCTTAGATTGTAAGAATATGAACAAGAATAATAAAGAAATGAAAATGGGTAGCTTATATGTAAAGGTAGGGTGGAAGTACGTATCTTTGCCTGACTCTCTAATTAGACGATTTTTACACAGCATCATAGACTGTTTTCCGCCCTCTTTATAGGAGATTTACTCTCTATTTCCTTCAATGTGTCCTTAGCGACATCCGAGTAGATTATGTGGAAGTAGGGATTTGTAGTGATTGCCTGGCTTAAATACTCCCTAGCCTTATCCATGTCCCCGAGTTTATAGTAGATCATCCCCGCATGGAAAAAAAGAATAGCATCCTTTGTCCCCAGCCTAAGTGATTTCTCAGAGGCTTCTAGGGCTTCCTTAAATTTATTATTCTTATACAGAGCCCATGCAAGGGTGTCATAGGTATAGATGTCTCTTCTGACCTCCAATTCTCTCTTTGCTAAATCGAGAGCCTCGTCTAATTTCATATCATGGTCGGCATAAAAAAGGGCAAGGTCTCTATTATATATAATCTTGTTAATCTTGCTGAGCAGTCCTATGTATTCCACAAGGTCATACTGCTTTTTCGCCTCTTGCATCTTTCCTATCTTTTTGTATACATCTCCCAATGAAGATACAAAGAGTGGTAGTGGAATAATGCCTATGGCTTTTTTATATAGCTCTATTGCCTTCCCGTAGTCTTTTTCTGCTGCCCTTACCTTTGCCAATCCGGCAAGTGCATAGTAGTAGTTATCGTAGGTTTTAAGTGATGCCATATACTGCTGCTCAGCCTTCTTTATGTCTCCAGTTTTAAGATATAATTCCCCAAGCATGAACTGAGCCCAGGCAACATTCTCAATAGATTGACCGTATCTTATGGCGTATATCTTACCTTGGTGAATTGCATCTTCCATTGCTTCTATGGCCTCTTTTATATTACCCCTTAACTCTCTTATGTATGATATACGGCTATATGAATAGAAGCTGGGTCTAATGGTCAGCATTGTCTCATATGCCTTTTCGGCTTTATCGTATTCCCCCAATTCGGCATAGGCATCGCCGAGAATACCATATGCGTAGCTCTGCTCGGATTTTATATGTATGGCTTTTTGGGCATATATCAGGGCGACTCGAAAATCATGCTTGGATGCGCTTACCTGTCCTAGATACACAACCGTTGGATAGTCGTCTGGATTTAGCTCGAGGGCCTTTTTAAGTACCTCTTCGGCTTTGTTATAGTAAGTTACATCTCCTGTCTCTCTCGCCTTTTGTACATAGGATTCGCCGAGCCTCATATAGCCGTAGTAATTATTGGGTTCTCTTTTTATCTGGTCTTGATAGAGCTTAATCGTGCTGTCTGTTTTATTTACCTGTGTCCGCTCATCCGAATTTTGAATCTCATTTCGAGCCTTCTCTTTCTTTGAGCTAGAGCAGGCAGAGATAATTACAAGATGAAAAGCAATGATCAGAAGGGTTAATCTCTTCAATATACCTGAGCCCCTGTCTTACTTTATAATAATAGTGGGGGCGGGATTGTACCGCCCCCTGGATAAGTGGTTGATTAATCAGCTTTTCCTGACCTTTCTTGCAAGCCTTCTTCTGAATACAAATAGTAGGGGGACTGAAAAAATGACAGCTACGCTGGCTAAACTGCCCATACCTATATCACTTCCGGCTGCCGCAATAGCACACCCTCCACTACTTGTGCTGCCGCTGAGGTTCTCAGGTTCATTGGCATCAATGTGTCGGCTATCACGTCCGCTATGGGCAAATGCCTCGTATGGGAACACATCCTGATATCCCATAGCGTTGAGTGTACCGCCACCGGGGTCATTTTTAGTGTTCTCGCCCCTATCGTTGTGATTGACTCCGTCACCAAGGAGATTGTTAGGGGCTTGGTTAAATGGAGCCCCGGCTAAGACGCCGGCTACTGCTCTTAGGGATATATCCGTCACATCATCAAACACACGCCGACCATTGGGGAAACCGGCATTATCTCCGGCGAGGAAGCCAATGCGTTTTTGCTGTCCTGGCGGTGTTGCAGGAATACCGGTGTTGAGCCGTAGCAGGTCAGATACCGGCCCGACCCCAAGCCCATTTGTTACGGGACAGGCAGGGCAAATCGGCGGTGCATATGTAACAAGGGGCGCTAAATCCAGGCGTGGCGGATTCGGTATATTGATTCCAAAGGCTGCATTTAGTGCGTGTGCTAATACTGGATCAAGAAAGAAATTTGCAAACTGTGCATCGTCCTTGGGCTCGCTCATGCTGAATTGATCTTTAAAACCTGTTCCTATAATTAGCTCATTAATCAATGGATTACCCATACGCTGAATCTGTACTAGCTTAGCGTCTTGTGGAATTGGTTGACCAAAGGTTCTAGTTGTCGGACGTAGGGTTGACCCATATGTGCCTATTACGGCTTGGGTGTCAGTAGCTGGATGTAATTGGTGATCGCTGGTGAGTATGGTTATAGGCACTTCAAGCGCAATCGAGTTCACATTGAACCCCGATACGTCATCCCTTGCATTGCCGACGTTCTTCGTATCATTTGCGTCTTGTTGAGGGCTTAGCACCGCTACGCGCAGATTGAATGTGTCAAATGCCGCTCCAAGGTCAATATAGAACGGATCGTCAACGGTTCCAGCAAACACGCGGGAGCCACCTAAGCAACCACCTAGTTTAAAGATACCCTGCTCAGCCAGGGCCGCATAGTCGGGCATAGTCCTTGGACCGACATTTGATGGAACAGCGATAAGGGGATTACCATTCACGTCTGTTGATATGGGACCGCATAGGACATTTCCATTTCCATCGGTTTCGGTTACCGTATAAGTCTGAATCAGATTTATACCTTGGGCGCCGGGATCACCAGAATTCGCGAGCTTAAGTGAGGTGATGGCCGGCGGTATGATTGGGGCACCTACAGTAGGATTTCCGTTAATATCCGTAGGGGCATTTGATGGGGCATTAATACCACTGCCGGCCCCGGCAAAGCCAGTGAAGAGATTCGGTATTTGAATGTGGGTCGTAAATCTAAAGATGAATCTGACGTCTTCTACTCCATCTAGGTTGTTGTCAACGTTCATTCTGTATTCTATCTCAGGATCGAATGGAAAGTAGTTGGGACCGTTAGAAGGCTCAAGCAATGGATCAACATTGAGAATCATTGTCACAGTGTTCGGAGCGGCAGGATCATAGCTGACAAAGGTAAACCAGTCAGTTATGTCGGCTGTACGATCTAACGCCGTGATTGGTGCTTCACGGTGGTTGGCTGCATATGCAATGTTTTGGTGTGGTATTCTGCCTACACTAAAAAGAAGCGCCGACACAAATACCAAACTAAGCCTAAGGAGCTTACTGGTTCTCATCCTTTTTAACCTCCTCTTTTACTTACATATATATACGTTTGTATTTCGGTTTTGGATTTATTATGAGGGTTTTCGGAGTGTATAGAGAGTTATGGCTAGAGCAATGCCTGCTATTCCTAACATTCCCAATATTCTCAACTTGGGATGTTTGTCGAATTCCTTGATCTTAGGCCTAAAATTTGGGTCTTTCTCTGCCAAGTAGAATTTCTCTCCCGGGTATTTCGGAATATGTAGATATACTGCGCTACTTCCTTCATAATTCCATTTTTCAGTCAATCCAGAGGTATATATAACAAGGCATATTGCCCCGGCAATTATCCAAATCGCTATCAACTTTACTACCTTCATACCTCGCCAAGTGTATTTTGTATTTAAGTATCTGTCAAG
>CAYMEO010000066.1:0-15604 GCA_964389705.1 uncultured Spirochaetia bacterium | reverse complement strand
TACTTGTTTCCCTCTCATTTAAATCAATTAAAAATGATGTTTGCAACAGAGCACACTGTTTACATTACTGTCACTAGCCTATAGATTGTGTTAATCTTCATGTTTACCATGGATTTGGTTGCTAATTTGTATTGGGTTATTGGTGTGCTGTCAATATCACTTACTGCAATTCTAATACTGTATTTTGCAGATAAACAAGCTAAGCAGAATAGTTATCAAAGCAAAACTTTGGATGAAAGTACGAAAGAACGAATGAATAAACCAACTGAATTACTAATTGATGACCTGTACCGTATTTCACCCACCTTGGGCAGGGATCCTTATGTTCTAGAAAGTGCTAAGATAATGGCTGAGATAACCCGCAGGTTAATAATTGAACTTACAAATTTTGATAGGACTACTACCTTGTTTAGCATTGCATTAATAATTTTGGCTATAGTTCAAATCATTTTAGCCATAATAAAGCATTAAGACTTGACCAGCCTGAGTGGTTTGTTCTACTGCCTCTTCAGAGATACAGGCAGGTGACTTTGGGGCTATAAGAAGTTAAAATAGGAGCGTATTGCGATACACCCCTACCAGAGATAGATTATCTGTTCGTGTAAATTCGTGGCTAATTAAAAAATGAGAACATATATAATAAAACGTCTTTTACTCCTTATACCAACCCTTTTGGGGATTACACTTATTACGTTCTTTGTGGTTCAGCTTGCTCCTGGGAATCCAGTTTCAAGAAAGCTTCAGTTAGGAGAAGGAATTAAGGCCGAGGCAATTACCCAAGACATCGTAGAGCAGACCAAGAAATTATATGGGCTTGATAAACCGATCTACATTCGATATTGGATATGGGTGAAGCAGATTGCCACGCTTGATTTTGGGCGCTCATATAAAGACCATCGCCCTGTCATACAAAAGATTAAAGAAAGGCTTCCAGTGACCTTAGCCCTAAATATGATTTCTATATTTCTTGTCTATACCATATCAATTCCACTGGGGGTTTACTCGGCTATAAAACAGGGAACCATTCAAGACCGGGCAATTACGTTTTTTCTCTTCTTGCTTTATTCAATTCCCAGTTTCTGGCTTGCTGTGGTTTTGATATACTTCTTAGGGGGCGGTGAGTTTTGGGATGTTTTTCCGATTTATGGGATCCTCTCTCCAGGGGCTGAGAATTTTCCGTTTTATAAAAAGGTACTTGATTTCCTCTGGCATATTGCGCTTCCTGTAATATGCCTAACATATGGAGACCTGGCTTACCTTTCACGCTATCAGAGGGGAAGTCTACTTGAGGTTTTACATGAGGATTTTCTAAGAACTGCAAGGGCAAAGGGGCTTCCAGAATCAAAGGTTATATTCAAACACGCCCTCCGAAACGCCTTAATACCCATAGTTACAATCATTGCCTCAATTCTACCAGCGGCTATTGGAGGGAGTGTGATAATAGAGAGTATCTTCTCCATCCCAGGGATTGGAAAGCTTGGCTTTGAAGCCGTACTCTCTAGGGATTATCCGGTCATTATGGCAATTGCCACCATATCGGCTTTTCTTACACTTGTCGGAATTTTAATCTCTGATCTTGCCTATGTGCTGGTTGATCCAAGAATAAGTTTTGAGGGACGTAAATGAATGTTCAAGTTGCAGATGGCACTCAGATATTAAAGCAATGCCAGAAAAGCCAGGGTTATTGGGCTACAGTCTGGATGGAATTTAAAAAAGACAGGATTGCTCTTGCTGCCCTTGGTGTAATATTCTTTCTCTTCTTGGTTGCGGTATTTGATGATTTCATTGCGGGAAGCAGACCATTAGTGCTTAAATTAGATGGAAAGATATATTTTCCGGTTCTTTTCGAATATAGAGAGTTTCTCAATACGGATTTTAAAGAGATCTCAGAGAACCTCAAGAAGGGCGATTTTGTATTGTTCCCCCTAGTAAAATACAGCCCCACTGAGTATGATCTCCTCTCGGTTCTATCTCCCCCATCGAGGGCTCATCTTTTTGGAACAGATGACAGGGGTAGGGATGTTCTCAGCCGAATGATTCACGGAACTAGGATTTCACTGTCTATTGGTTTTATCTCTGTTGGAATTGCAGTAGCGATAGGAATTCTTCTGGGGGCAGTGGCGGGATACTATGGAGGCGTAGTTGATTTTATTATATCAAGGTTCTTTGAGGTGATGATTACTTTCCCGGTGTTTTTTCTAATACTTACGATACTTGCCTTTCGAGACCCGAGTATTTACAACATAATGATTGTCATTGGCGTTACAAGCTGGACAGGAGTTGCGAGGCTCGTAAGGGGCGAGTTTCTAAGATTAAGGGAATATGACTATGTTGAGGCGGCAATTGCCCTTGGGAGTCGTGATTTGAGGATTATGCTCAGGCACATGCTTCCAAATGCCATTGCCCCGGTTTTGGTCACGGCCACTTTTGGTGTGGCAGGAGCCGTTCTTGTCGAATCTGCACTCAGCTTTCTCGGATTCGGGGTTCCGCCGCCTGATCCAAGTTGGGGAGAGGTACTTTCGCAATCTGAGAGATATGTAGATTTTGCCTGGTGGCTTGTTCTATTTCCGGGGGCAGCTATATTTATAACCGTAACTGCATTTAATTTGGTTGGAGAGGGATTTAGAGACGCTATTGGCCCAAAGCGCAGAGGAAGGGGATTTTAGTATTTTAGCTACAAATGGAAACGATTATTTGATGAGAAACATATTGGATATAAAAAACCTAAGGGTATCGTTCCAAGATAATGGGGAGAGGGTCGAAGCTGTAAGTGGAGTTTTTCTTTCGGTTCCCGATGGAACTACTGTTGGGGTAGTGGGGGAGAGCGGTTGTGGAAAGACAGTGACTGCACTTTCAATTATGCGTCTTATCCCTCCTCCGGGAAGGATTGACGAAGGAGAGATAATATTTGATGGCATTAATCTACTTAAGCTCTCAGAAAATGATATGAGAGCGATTCGTGGAAACAAGATATCAATGATTTTTCAGGAGCCTATAAGCTCGCTTAATCCAGTGTTTACAGTTGGAGAGCAGATTGGGGAGGCGATAAGAACTCATATCAAGGTCTCCAGAAAAGAGGAAAAGGAGCGTGTTATAGAGCTACTAAAACTCGTAAGGATCCCCACACCTGAGAAGAGAATAGACAACTATCCACATGAAATGAGCGGTGGGATGTGCCAGAGGGTAATGATTGCAATGGCCCTTGCGTGCAATCCCAAGCTCCTCATTGCTGATGAGCCTACAACGGCGCTCGACGTTACAATCCAGGCAGGCATACTAGATTTGATTAACGAGCTTAAAGAAAAAATGGGGATGTCTGTTCTCCTTATCACTCATGATCTGGGAATAATTGCCGAGGCAACGGATGAGGTTTATGTTATGTATGCGGGGAAAATAGTGGAACACGCTCCTATGAAAGATCTATTTAAAAGCCCTCGTCATCCTTATACTGTTGGGCTTATGAACTCAATTCCAGGACTGCATAAAAGGAAGGAGAAACTGAGCGCCATTCCCGGAATCGTTCCAAGTCTCAAAGACATTCCTGAGGGATGCAGGTTTCAGTATAGATGTCCGATGGCTATAGATAAGTGTAGAATATCTGAGCCGCCGCTTAGACAGGTTGAAAGTGGACACTATAGTGCATGTTTTAGGGCTGAAGAAGTGAGGCTAGGGGTTTGGTAATAGTTCAGCCGTGAATGAAAAGAATATATATAAACAGCGGAATACAATGAACGGTATACAGGATATGGCTCTATTTCTTCTCTGTATCCTCTATCCGTGTCCCATATTATGAATTATGTATATCGCGTCTTGTAATAAAGATGAAACGCAAGGAACTTGTCAGGGTTAATAAACTAAAGAAATACTTTCCAATCAGATTGGGAATATTTTCTCAAGTAAGTAATCACGTAAAGGCTGTAGATGGAGTAGACCTAAGTGTAATTGAGGGTGAAACGGTTGGGCTCGTAGGCGAAAGCGGTTGTGGGAAGACTACACTTGGAAAAACGGTAATAAAACTCATTGAACCTACTGAGGGCGATATTTTCTTTAATGGACAGGACATTACCAATTTCGATTCCGGTCAGATGCGTCCTCTTCGGCGCAATATGCAGATAATATTTCAAGACCCTTATGGTTCACTTAATCCGAGGATGAGGATTGAGAATATAGTAGGAGAGGGGCTTGTAATTCACAACATAGTTCCCAAAAAAGACAGAAGGGCAGAAGTTAGAAGGCTCCTTCATATTGTAGGTCTTAGAGAGGATATGCTCTTTCGTTATCCACATGAGTTTAGCGGCGGTCAGCGTCAGAGGATAGCAATAGCCCGTGCCCTTGCTGTAAAACCCAGCTTTATTGTTTGTGATGAGCCGGTCTCAGCCCTTGACGTTTCGGTTCAGGCACAGATTATAAATCTCCTTCTTGCGCTTCAAGAGGAATTTAAACTCACATACCTTTTTATCTCACACGATCTCCGTATTGTAAGACATATAAGTGACAGGATTGCCGTAATGTATCTTGGGAAGATAGTAGAGCTTTCAGATAGCGAGGAACTCTATAAGAATCCCCTTCATCCATATACGCAGGTTCTCCTTTCTGCCGTTCCTATTCCTAATCCAGAGATAAAAAGAAAGAGGATAATACTCTCTGGTGAAATTCCGAGTCCAATTGACCCGCCCTCTGGGTGTAGATTTCATACACGGTGTCCAATGGCTATTGAGAGATGCAAGAAGGAGGAGCCGGTTTTAAGAGATGTTGGTGGGGGGCATATGGTTGCCTGTCACCTGTTGTAATAAACTTGCAAATACACTCTATTGTATTATATTAATGAAAATATATTATTTAGAAAAAGAAGTGAAATTAAAATGAGGATTAAGGTGTCAGATATAGGTGAATCTGGATTACATATATCCACATTTAGGAAACCTGAATGGTTGAGTAATGTTCCTGAGCTTGTCTCAGACAATGGGGATACCCATCTTTCTTCAAATCTCAACTTTGATCTCCATCTGACAAGAGTCTTAAAGGAGATTACAGTTCGTGGAAAGGTTTGGTTCTCAATTGAGGCTCCTTGTGCGAGATGCCTTAAGGGTGTGGATTTGATTCTTACGCCTGAGGTAAGACTGACCCTTTTGCCTGAGTATATACCTTATGACGATGAAGAAGAAGATATTGATTTTGAAACTTATACCGGAGATGAAATTGATCTTGGTGGCTATCTCCGCGAAACGGTAGCGATGTCTTTACCTATAAAGGTGCTCTGCCAGGAAGATTGCAAGGGGCTCTGCCCTCAGTGTGGAGTCGATTTAAATCTTAGGACTTGTTCATGTAGGGACAATTGGTTAGACCCGAGATTTGCGGTTTTAAGGAATCTCAAATTCTAGGTATATATTATTCCAGAGTAACTGATAATGGACACAAATAGATTAAATAAACTCAATTTGAGGAGAGATTTTCATGGCGCTTCCAAAGAGAAAGCCTTCTAAATCCAAGTCAAGAAAGCGGAGGACCCACTACAAGATTTCCCCTCCATCTTTTTCTATGTGTCCAAACTGTAATGAGCTTAAACCCCCACACAGGATTTGCCCAAACTGCGGGTATTACAAAGGGAGAACTTTCAAAAAAGAAGAAGAGGAATAGAGGAGAAAAATGAAGATCGCTCTCGATGCAATGGGTGGAGATTTTGCTCCGAGAGTCGTAGTTGAAGGGGCTCTTTTAGCCTTGAGGGAACTCGAGAGTCAAGTGATCCTAGTAGGAAGGGAAGAACAGATAAAAAGGGAGCTATCTGAGCTCGGAGGGATCGAGGAGAGGAGAATAGAGGTTTTTAATGCCTCTCAGGTAATTGAGATGAGAGAGCCGATTACAAGAGCACTTAGGAAATCCGATTCTTCCATGAGGGTCTCATTGGAACTTGTCCATAGAGGGGAGGCAGATGCCTTTGTAAGTGCGGGACATTCAGGAGCGGCAATGGCATTGGGGATGATCATATTAGGAAAAATCTCTGGGGTTGACAGACCTGCACTTGGTGCAATAATTCCCACTCTCAGTGGGGCTGCTGTTCTTATTGACGTCGGTGCAAATGTTGATTCAAAGCCACTCAACCTAGTTCAGTTTGCAATCATGGGTGAGGCATTTAGCAGGGCAATTCTTGAACGCGATCGGCCAAAGGTCGGACTGCTCAGCAATGGGGAAGAGGACATTAAAGGAAATGAGACAACAAAACGTGCTCATTCTCTTCTTAGGGAAAGCTCGATAAATTATATAGGCTATGTCGAGGGAAAAGATATACTGTTAGGTGAAGTGGATGTAATAGTTTGCGACGGATTTATAGGGAATATTCTTCTTAAAATGGGCGAGGGGTTTGTTGAGCTTATGCCTAAGTTTATAATGAAAAAAGCCCTTGAGAATTCAAGAATAATAGGATACCTCCCTTCGCTTGACGAATTTGATCATATAATTAGAGAGAATTTTGATTATAACGAATATGGCGGAGCCCCGCTCTTAGGTGTAAGGGGAGTTTGTATCGTGTGTCACGGAAGGTCAAGGGCAAAAGCCGTAAAAAACGCAATCCGTATGGCAGAAGAATTTGCCAGACGCAATCTAGTAAGTGGTATTGAGAAGGGAATTTTGGCTAATTTGAAATTGAATTCAGCAGCGAATTGAGGGAAATGAAATAATGGTGCAGGATATAGAATATGGAATGAATGTAACATTTACACACCTTGCATCATTCTATTTGTGGCTAAATATTTTTGACTGACTATCTTAAGAATAAAACTCATGAGGGCATTTGTATTTCCAGGACAGGGATCACAATACATAGGAATGGGCCGAGAGCTTTATTTCCTCTTCCCTACTGCAAAAAGGACTTTTGATGAATCAAGCGAGACCCTTGGGTTTGACATGGCAAGGCTCTGCTTTGAAGGTGGCGCCGAGGAGTTAAGGCTTACGGCAAACACACAGCCTGCAATTCTTACGGTAAGTGTTGCTGCTTTGAGGGTTCTCTATGAGGAAACGGGCATTAAACCTGATTTTACGGCTGGCCATAGTCTCGGTGAGTACTCAGCGCTTGTTGCAAGTGGAGCCATGGATTTTAAAGACGCCGTTTGGGTTGTAAGAAGGCGCGGAGAATTTATGCAGAATGCCGTTCCTGATGGTGTAGGAGCAATGGCCGCAATTATTGGACTTTCAAAAGAGAGGGTAGAAGATATTTGCAAAGAGGCTTCAGCCGATGGTTTAATTGTGAGCCCTGCTAATTTTAATGCGCCTGAGCAAATTGTGGTCTCGGGAAACAAAGAGGCTGTAGAGAGAGCCAGTACCCTATCGAAATCAAATGGGGCAAAGAGGGTGGTTTTTCTCGAAGTGAGCGCTCCATTTCATTGCCCGCTGATGGTCTCTGCCGCCTATAGGTTAGAAGATGTTTTAGGTGAGATACAAATCCATGAGATCCAAATCCCGGTTGTATCGAATTTTGATGCAAAACCCAATACGGATTCTTCCAAGGTAAAAAGGCTTCTCATAGATCAGATTACAAATCCCGTAAGGTGGGATGAGTCTGTTAGAACATTATACGAACTCGGTGTGCGGGAGTTTCTTGAGATTGGGCCGGGAAGCGTACTTTCGGGTTTGATAAAAAGAACCGTCTCCAATATTTCAGTATTCAATCTTGAAAAATTAGACCATCTAAGGGTTGTTAGAGAAAAATGGAACTTAGAGATAAAATAGCACTTGTAACCGGGGCATCAAGGGGAATTGGAAGGGCTGTGGCATTTGAACTTGCCTCACGTGGGGCATTTGTCATAATTAATTATGCTCAAAATGAATCTGCTGCAAGAGAGGTGCTCTCAGAGATAGAAAATTCTGGTGGAAAAGGTCTGGTCTGCCAATTTGATGTATCTGATTTTTTAAAGGTTCAGGATGAGATTAATAGGATTGGGGAAGAACTCGGCGGACTTCATATACTTGTAAATAATGCCGGAATTACAAAAGACGGGCTTCTCTTGAGGATGAGAGAGGAAGATTGGGATTCTGTCTTTTCTGTCAATTTAAAGGGCATCTTTAACTGCACAAGGGCCGCGGCAAAGATTATGATCAAACAGAGATTCGGGAGAATCATAAATGTTACTTCGGTTACGGGCGAAGCGGGAAATGTAGGACAAGCCAATTACTCGGCAGCAAAGGCTGGCATAATTGGATTTACAAAATCGGCTGCAAAGGAACTGGGCTCAAGAGGAATTACTGTAAATGCGGTAAGTCCGGGTTTTATTGAAACTGACATGACACGCGGACTTTCTCAGAGTGTGAGAGAAAAATACATTGAAGGCATCCCCCTTGGAAGGTTCGGTCTTCCAGAAGAGGTTGCAAAGGTCGTAGCGTTTCTTGCATCTGATGATGCATCTTACATTACCGGAGAGGTTGTAAGGGTAAATGGCGGACTTTATACTTGAGGTTATATTTGACTAAGAATCGATGCAAATAGGTATAATTGGAAATACAAAGGAAAATTCAGAGGTTGGAGTAGGGATGAGATTAATTTGTAAATCCAAAGCCCTGGCTTCTGGTTTTTTATATTTGTGTTCATCTGTAGCTAAGAGAAAAAAAATTGGGAGGAATGGTTATGGTATCTCTAAATGAACAGGAAATCGTTGGCAAGGTAAAGAAGATGGTTGCAAGTCAGCTTGGTAAATCGGAAGATGAGATTTCTCTTGAGTCTGCTTTTATTGAGGATTTGGGAGCAGACTCACTTGATCTTGTAGAACTCGTTATGGCAATGGAAGATGAATTTGGACTTGAAATCTCCGACGAGGATGCAGAGCGCATTGTAACTGTTCAGGACGTAATAAACCATATATTGGAGCATAAAAAAGGATGAAAAGAAGGGTTGTAGTAACGGGGATAGGGCTTATAACGCCTCTTGGTGTAGGAAACGAAAAAACATGGAGAGCTATATGTGAAGGGAGATCCGGAATAAGGCGGATTCAGAGGTTTGATCCGTCAATTCTCAAGACCCAGATAGCGGGTGAAGTACGGGATTTTGATCCTGCAGATTTTATGGATCCTAAAGAGATAAGAAGGAGCGATCTATTTATTCAGTATGCTGTTGCTGCTACTAAACTCGCTCTTGACGATGCACATCTCGAGATTACAGAAGAGATTTCTCCGAATGTGGGGACATTTGTTGGTTCTGGAATTGGTGGACTCGATTCTTTTCACAAAAACGTTGTAGAGATGCATGAAAGGGGACCGAGTCGAATATCTCCGTTTTTTATTCCTACGATGATTGCAAATATGGCTTCTGGGTATGTATCAATATTTTTCCATGCAAGGGGACCAAATAGTTGTACAACTACGGCATGTGCAGCAAGTGCTCATGCAATAGGAGATGCCGCAAGGATAATTGAAAGGGGTGATGCCGACGTGATGATTGCTGGGGGAACAGAGGCGCCCCTTGTTCCTGTAGCCATAGCCGGGTTTAACGCAATGAAGGCACTATCAACGCGCAATGATGAGCCTCATCGTGCTTCGCGTCCCTTTGATAGGGATCGTGATGGATTTGTAATGGGAGAAGGCGCTGGGATTTTAATTCTCGAGGAGCTTGAGTTTGCAAAGAAGCGCGGCGCAAGAATCTATGCCGAGGTTATAGGATATGGCATGAGTGGTGATGCCTATCATATTACATCTCCTTCGCTCGATGGTCCGGTCAGGTGTATGAGAAGGGCTTTACATGATGCAGAGCTAAATCCAGAAGATATCGATTACATAAATGCACATGGAACCTCAACTCCACAAAACGACGTTAATGAAACCCGTGCTGTAAAAGAGGTTTTTGGCGACCATGCCTATAAAATCATGATGAGTTCAACGAAATCTATGACCGGGCATCTCCTCGGTGCGGCCGGTGGCATTGAAGCTGCATTTACAGTTCTAAGCTTGTATAGTGGGATTATTCCACCTACAATAAATCTCGACAATCCCGATCCGGAGTGCGATCTTGACTACGTTCCAAATGAAGCAAGAGAGAAGCGGGTAAAAACTGCCCTCAGTAATTCATTTGGATTCGGCGGAACTAATGTAAGTCTAGCTTTTCAGAGATTTGATGGCTAATAAAAAGATTGCCCTTGCCTCAGACCATGCAGGTTTTGAATTAAAGGAAGAGATAAAGAGATTCCTAATAGAACTCGGCTACTCCTTTGATGATTTCGGAACTGAAGGCTCTAAGCCAGTGGATTATCCAGATTATGCAAAATCTGTATCTGAAAAGGTATCAGTCGGAGAGTACGATAGGGGAATTCTCTTTTGTGGCTCCGGCGTCGGCATGGCGATTGTTGCCAACAAATTTCCCAATATCCGGGCGGTTCAGACAAACGACATATATACAGCCATAATGAGTAGAAGGCATAATGACACAAATATCCTTGCTCTTGCGGGCAGAGTTATGGGAAAAGACCTGGCAAAGGAGATTGTTAAAACCTGGCTCGAAACTCCATTTGAAGGTGGTAGACATGAGAGGAGAATCAAAAAGATAGAGGAGATCGAAAAAAAGATTCGTTTTTGATTCTTGGTAAAATTCCTCTTTAAATCCTGATTTTCATATCTGAGCCCATCGTATATAATAAAAGTGTGTAAGTAGATTTATAAGACATGGAGAAAAACGATGGCTAAAAATAACCCTTTTGATACGATTAGTTCTCTTAAGACCGAATATGGAACAATGAATTTCTACTCACTTGAGCGTCTTGAAAAGGCTATAGGAGCTGATATCTCACGGCTGCCTTTCTCGATTAAAATCCTTCTTGAAAATGTCATCAGATACTGTGACGGTCATATTGTGACAGAAGAGGATATTCTAGCGCTTGCAAATTGGAATCCTAAAGCCCCGGTGGAGAGAGAGATTCCTTTTACACCTGCCCGCGTGATTTTACAAGATTTTACAGGGGTTCCCTGTGTGGCGGATTTAGCCGCGATGCGCTCTGCTGTACACAAAATGGGCAGGGATACAAAACAGATTAATCCCATTGTCCCCGTTGACCTTGTGATTGACCACTCTGTGCAGGTGGATTTCTTTAGATCATCTGATGCATTTGATAAAAACGTAGAGCGTGAGTTTGAGCGTAATCGTGAGAGATATACATTTCTCCGATGGGCACAGAAGGCATTCAATCAATTCCGGGTTGTGCCTCCAGGAACGGGAATTGTCCATCAGGTGAACCTTGAATACATTGCAAAGGTGGTTCAGCATCGCAAGGTGAATGGCGATGTGTTTGCGTTTCCAGATACGCTTGTTGGTACCGATTCTCATACAACAATGATAAATGGCCTCGGCGTGCTTGGATGGGGCGTTGGAGGGATTGAAGCCGAAGCCTGTATGTTGGGTCAACCACTCTATATGCTTATTCCAGAGGTATTAGGATTCAAGCTCTATGGTGAGTTAGTTGAAGGTGCAACGGCTACGGACCTTGTGCTGACAGTAACACAGATGCTGAGGAAAAAGGGTGTTGTCGGAAAGTTTGTTGAATTCTTTGGCCCTGGTCTTAGTCGTCTTAGCCTTGCCGATCGGGCAACTGTAGCCAATATGTCGCCTGAATATGGGGCGACTGTGGGTTTCTTTCCTGTAGATCAGGAAACTCTACAATATCTTCGTGGAACGGGTCGTGATGATGAGTTAGTTGATTTAGTCGAACTCTACACAAAGGCTCAGGGATTATTCCGTACCGATAATATGGCTGGTCCTGTATACAGCGATATCTTAGAGCTCGATATGAGAACAGTTGAGCCGTCTCTAGCTGGTCCTAGGCGTCCTCAGGATCGCGTTACTCTTCGAGAGATGAAGAGGTCTTTTGAAACAGTTCTAAAGAGCTATCGTGCGAATCGAAAAAATAGCGGAACAAAGGTTGAGGTGCAGATGAATGGACATAAGGCTGTGCTCTCTCACGGCTCTGTTGTAATTTCAGCCATCACGAGTTGTACAAATACGTCCAACCCATCTGTTATGGTTGGTGCAGGACTCTTGGCAAAAAAGGCGGTCGAGCAGGGGCTTTCAGTCAACCCTGCTGTTAAAACAAGTCTTGCTCCCGGCTCACGTGTAGTAACAGATTATCTTAAGGAATCTGGTCTAATGACGTATCTTGAGGCACTGGGGTTTCATCTGGTCGGATATGGATGCACAACGTGCATTGGAAATAGTGGGCCTCTACCTGAGCCAGTAGCCGATGCTATTAAGAAAAATGATCTCACAGTTGCGGCCGTCTTGAGTGGGAACAGGAACTTTGAGGGTCGTATTAATCCACTAGCAGAAATGAGCTATCTTGCATCTCCCCCGCTTGTTGTTGCTTATGCACTTGCAGGGACAGTAGATATTGATATGATAAACGAACCTCTCGGTATAAGCCGTAGCGGTAAGCCTGTATATCTGCGTGATATTTGGCCCTCTCAGGAGGAGATTCAGAATACGATTAAAAAAACACTCAACCCCGAACTTTTTAGAGGTCGTTATGCTCATGTCTTTGAGGGCGATGAGAGATGGAGGAGGTTATCCATTCCTCAAGGGGATTTGTATGAGTGGGATCCAAAATCAACCTATATTCAGGAGCCTCCCTTCTTTGTAAATCTATCACTCAAGCCTGAGCCTTTGAGAGATATTAAGGGTGCACGCGTTCTAGTTCTGCTCGGGGATTCAGTAACAACTGATCATATATCACCCGCAGGTAATATTGCGCCGGATAGCCCCGCCGGAAGGTATTTAGTTGAAAATGGTGTAAGACCCCTAGACTTCAATAGCTATGGTGCTCGTCGTGGCAATCACGAGGTCATGATTCGGGGCACATTTGCCAACATTAGATTGAGGAATCTGATGCTTCCGGGTACTGAGGGTGGATGGACTGTGCATGTTCCAACTGGCGAAAAGATGAGCATATATGATGCGGCGATAAAATATAAATCCGAGGGTACGCCGCTCATTGTAATCGCGGGGAAGGAATATGGGAGCGGGAGTTCCCGTGATTGGGCAGCAAAGGGCACAATGCTCCTTGGTGTGAGAGCCGTGATTGCAGAGAGTTATGAGCGAATCCATAGGAGCAACCTCGTGGGGATGGGTGTTCTGCCTCTTCAGTTTAAACCGGGTGAGGGGCGTGAGATATTGGGTTTGACCGGATTCGAGGAGTACGAGATTGAGGGGATTGCCGAAGGCCTTCAGCCCCATAAAGAGGTCACGGTTAAGTTGAGGCGTGAAGACGGAGGCGAGACCGCATTTAAAGTCATCTGTCGCCTCGATAGTCGTATTGAGATTGAGTACTACTGCAACGGCGGCATACTTCAGACTGTGCTTCGACAGATGATTCGGGGTAGCTGATGGGCTATTTAAGGCCTTCAAATTTGTTTTTCTCTTAAATCCGTGTATATTCAATCCACAAAATTAATCTTAGAGAGGTAACTTGTACCATGTCTTTACTTACACCACCAAGCGAAGGGCAAAAGATTGCAATTGATAGAGAAGCCGGGGAAATCCGTGTTCCCGATAACCCTATTATCCCATTTATAGAGGGCGATGGGACTGGGCCTGATATCTGGCGTGCCTCTCAGCGTGTATTCGATGCGGCAGTTCAGAAGATTTATAATGGAAATAAGAAAATAGTTTGGTTTGAGGTTCTTGCCGGTGAAAAGGCACATAATAAGCTTGGAACCTGGCTTCCTGATGAGACACTTGAGGCCATAAAAGAGCACGTGGTTGCCATAAAGGGGCCTCTTACGACCCCTGTCGGAGGGGGTATAAGGAGTTTAAATGTCACTCTGAGGCAATTGCTAGATCTATATGCCTGTGTTCGTCCTGTGAGGTACATTAAAGGAACCCCTGCTCCTGTAAAGAGGCCGGAGCTTATGGATATTGTAATATTCAGGGAAAACACCGAGGATGTTTATGCAGGGATCGAATGGAAGGAGGGCACGCCTGAGGCAAAGAAACTAATAAAATATTTGAGGCGCAATTTCAAAGTAAATATCCGTGAGGATTCGGGAATTGGAATTAAGCCAATAAGTGCATTTGGTACAAAGAGGCTAGTAAGAAAGGCCATTAAATATGCTATTGCAAAGGGTAGGAAGAGTGTAACCCTGGTTCATAAAGGAAATATAATGAAGTTTACAGAGGGTGCATTTAGGGAATGGGGATACGAGATTGCCCGTGATGAGTTCGGTAGTATAACTATAACTGAGGATGAACTCTGGAATAAATATGATGGCAGAATACCTGAGGGAAAGATTCTCATAAAGGATAGGATTGCAGATAATATGTTTCAGCAGGTATTGACCAGGCCTGATGAATACGACGTGGTTGCAACCCCAAACCTTAACGGTGATTATCTCTCCGATGCCTGTGCTGCTCAAGTAGGTGGGCTTGGGATGGCTCCAGGGGGGAATATAGGGGATTTCTATGCGGTATTTGAAGCGACACATGGGACGGCTCCAAAATACGCAGGGCAAGATAAGGTAAATCCAGGCTCTGTTATACTCTCTGGGGTTATGATGCTTGATTATTTGGGTTGGAAAGAGGCTGCCAATCTAATCGTTAGGGCAATGGAGAGGACAGTCTCAGAAAAGAAGGTCACATATGATCTCCATCGTCAGCTCGAAGGTGCAACACTTCTTAAGTGCTCTGAGTTTGCAGATGCAATAGTATCAAATATGGACGGAGTACTAAGGGAGCAGGGACATTAGAAATTACAGCTAGCTGTATAGGGCATCAACCTCAACGAAGAACAAAAATGTGTGTCTCGTGAAGAAGGTATAATAATTTCAGTGACTTAGAAAAGATAAAGACAGAAAATTAAAAAGGATTAATAAGTTTCGGCTAAGTCGGGAGTCATAACTTTGGTATTATCTTTCTTAGAGAAGTAAGCCTTTTATCTAAAAAAAAATCCAACCGCGGTCTAATTTACTTCTGTCATAGGGTGTGATTATTATTTATTTACACCAAAGGAGGAATATATTCCAAATTGATGAATAAATCCGGAACTTACCTAAAGAATCCATCCGTAGTATGCACAGAATTAGATGACGGTGCGGTTTTACTCAATCTAGACACTAAGTACTACTATAGCTTGAATGAAACGGGGCTTAGAATCTGGCAGATTATGGATGAGGTACAAAATCCTATGGAAATAGCAAAGAGACTGGCTAACGAGTATGAAATTGACATAGAAAGAGCAAAGGCGAGTGTGGTCAGACTGGTAGAGGAACTAGAGAAGGAACATTTGATTATACTAAACCAAGGAGGTGATTAAGATGTCAGAGAGCAAAGGAAAAAAGGAATTTGTGGAGCCAGAGCTTATCAAGTGTGATGAACCACTAGATAAGGTGACAATGACTAACGGTGGCCCGCATTGCTATTTGCCCCCAAGGTAAAGTGTTTGGTTTAGAAGACTGAGTCACTCAATCCTTTGGTGTTAAAGGGGGACTCTTATAAGTCCCCCTTTTAAGGATGGATTGGTGTAGAAGCGAAATCATGGCAGAGAGAAATAATTTAAGTATCGAAGAGAAAAAGGAATTTGTGGAGCCAGAGCTTATTAGAGCAGATTCCTATTGTATGTAGGGTATAGTTTAAGTAGAGTTTAGATAT
>CAYMEO010000065.1:0-15735 GCA_964389705.1 uncultured Spirochaetia bacterium | reverse complement strand
CCGCTTGAATACTTGCGGGCATATTGAGTTCCTTCCGAGCCTTTTCAATCGCATCAGTGGCACCACCTAGTGACGCACCTGGAGCTAAGTTGAATGAGATTGTGACGACAGGGAATTGCCCCTGATGATTTATAGACAGGGGCGCGGTTCCTGACTCAAAATGAGTGAACGCGCTAAGCGGCACTTCTCCTCCATTCATAGTGGAGGCGGATACAGAAGTGGAAGGATTTGTAGTCGTGGTCGCGGCTAGTGCCGGGTCCGAAACTGTAGAACGGATATATATGTCTTGTAATTTAGCCGGATTCTTCTGAAATTCCGGCATCGTTTCCAGAATTACATGGTATTGGTTCAGTTGTGTGAACAGTGTCGAGATCTGCCGTTGGCCGAATGCATCGTATAGGGTGTTATCAATATCTTGTGGTGTAATCCCAAGCCGCGAAGCTGTAATACGGTCAATGACGAGCTTTGCTTGCAGCCCCCGAGTCTGCTGATCGGTCGCCACATCGCGGAGTTGGGGAAGTGTCCTCAGTCTGTCTATCAACTTCGATGCCCATGCGTTCAACTCATTCGCATCAGGGTCCTCAAGGGTATACTGAAACTGTGTTCGACTGACTCTATCCTCGACCGTCAGATCCTGTACCGGCTGCATGTAAAGCGTGATGCCACTTACCTTCGCCAGTTCCGGCTGCAGGCGGCGTATAACATCGGCGGCACCTATTTTGCGCTCAGACAGTGGCTTGAGATTAATGAGAATGCGCCCGCTATTGAGCGTTGTGTTTGTGCCATCCACACCGATGAATGAGGAAAGACTCTCAACCGCGGGATCCTTAAGAATGACCTGAGCAAGAGCCTGCTGTCTGCGAGCCATCTCAAGGAATGAAATTTCCTGCGGCGCTTCTGAGATGCCCTGGATAATGCCCGTATCCTGCACGGGAAAAAACCCTTTCGGTACAACGATATAAAGCAAGATCGTAAGGACAAGGGTGGCAACGGCCACCGAGAGAGTCGCCCTTTCATGTTTCAGAACCCACTGAAGTGTCCTTCCATAAAACTCGATAATACTCTGGAACGCGCGCTCCGATGCTCTATAAAACCATCCCTGATGGGCCTCAGATTTGTGACGTAGCAATTTGGCACACATCATTGGTGTGAGCGTTAGTGAGACGACCGCGGAGACAATGATTGTCACGCTGAGTGTAATCGCGAACTCCCGGAACAGTCGACCCACTATGTCCCTCATAAATAGCAGCGGAATCAATACGGCAATCAGAGAAACAGTTAAAGATACAATAGTGAATCCGATCTGCTCGGCACCCTTCAAGGCAGCCTGTAGGGGCTTTTCACCTTCTTCAATATAACGACTAATGTTCTCAATCATTACAATTGCGTCGTCTACAACAAAGCCTGTCGAAATCGTAAGAGCCATGAGGGTCAGATTATTCAGGCTATAGCCGAGCAGATACATCACAGCGAATGTCCCCACGAGGGAGAGCGGTACCGCAACACTCGGAATTACCGTTGCGGATAGATTTCGTAAAAAGAGGAATATCACCATTACCACAAGTGCCACTGTCAGTATGAGTTCAAACTCTACATCTTTGACAGACGCGCGAATCATCGCGGTGCGGTCTATCAGGATCGAGACCTGAATGGAAGAGGGTAGATTGCTTCTGAGTTGTGGCAGAAGCGCCTTGATACGGTCTACAACCTGTATGATATTTGCCCCCGGCTGCCTCTGGATATTGACGATGACCGCCGGAACGTTATTCATCCATGCCGCCTGCTTTACGTTTTCAGCACCGTCAATAACCCTTGCCACGTCCGATAGCATTACTGGTGCTCCATTACGATACGCAACCACAGTTGATCGGTAATCCTTACTCGTCAAAAGCTGGTCGTTGGCATTGATTTGATATGACTGCTGCGGCCCATCAAAATTACCCTTGGCCTGGTTGACGCTTGTCTGTTGCAGCGCGATCCGTACATCCTCAAGGTTTATACCATATGATGAAAGTGCAGTGGGATTTACCTGAACACGAACAGCTGGCTTTTGGCCCCCACTTATGCTCACCAATCCGACACCCGGCAACTGTGAGATCTTTGGAACAAACCGCGTATCGGCCAGGTCTTCTACCTTCGATAGCGGAATAACGCTCGATGTCAACGCAAGTGTCAGAATTGGGGCATCGGCGGGGTTTATTTTGCTATATATAGGCGGAGTGGGAAGATCCGACGGCAGATATGCCTGTGCTGAGTTGATAGCCGCCTGTACCTCTTGTTCGGCCACATCAATATTGAGGTCTAGAGAGAACTGTAATGTGATGACTGAACTGCCACCAGAGCTTATTGATGTCATCTGGTTCAGACCCGGAACCTGTCCGAACTGCCTCTCGAGCGGTGCGGTGATGGCAGAGGCCATTATATCCGGACTGGCTCCGGGATAGAAAGTCATCACCTGAATAGTGGGATAGTCAACCTCTGGCAGTGCGGAGACAGGCAGTTGCCTATATGCCACAAGGCCGGCAAGCAAAATGGCCGCCATAAGAAGCGATGTCGCAACCGGTCGAAGAATAAAGGGACGGGAAGGGCTCACAGACTACCTCCCTGATTTCCTTCGCCGAGTTCCTTGTGCTCAACTACCTTTACCCCATCTTGTAGTCTGTCAAACCCGTCAACAACAATGACATCACCAGGCTCCAATCCTTCCACTGCTGCTACATTGCCATCTGTTGTGCTTACTGAAACAGTACGCATCGCGACTGTCTGGTCGGGTTTCACTAAGTACACAAACGCACTTTGGGTGTTGCGCTGGATGGCCGCCGTCGGAACCAGGGTGGCTCCTTGTTTTATTTCGACCAGGAGTTTCACATTCACGAACTGGTTGGGAAAAAGAGAGTTGTCTTCATTTGGAAAGATCGCCTTCAGCTTAACGGTACCTGTGGTTGTATCAATCTGATTGTCTAGGGTTAAGAGGTTTCCTGTCGCGATCTTCTTCTGCTGTGCACGGTCAAACGCTTCAACTACTAAGCTATGTCCCTGGCTTAACTGAGGTTGGATCTGTGATAGATAGTCCTCGGCAACGCTAAAAATCACTGTAATCGGTTGAAGCTGCGTAATAACAAGCAGACCGTTTGTGTCACTGGCATGGACAATATTGCCGGGGTCTATCAAGCGAAGACCAACGCGGCCATCAATGGGTGATGTAATGTGACAGTAAACGAGGTTTAGCTTCGCATTTTCAATCTGGCCCTCATCGTACTTAACAATACCTTCATACTGATGGACAGTTGCTATCTGTGTATCGAGCGTCTGCTTGGGAATTGCATTCTTGCTGTAGGCTATTCTATAGCGATCCAAGTCAATATACGCATTCTTTAATAAGGCCTTGTCGCGTTCATATTGCCCTTGTGCTTGGGTCAGCTGTGCCTGATATGGCCTTGGATCAATCTCTACCAGGGGATCACCCTTGTGCACCATCTGCCCCTCGCGATAATTCACCGCCATGAGCTGTCCATCTACTCGACTTTTCACCGTTACCGTGAAGACAGGCGTCACAGTACCGAGGGCGTTGATATAAACTCCAATATCGCCTTTTCGTGCAGTAGCTGTAACAACAGGTACAGCGCTTGGAGATAGAGCCGATTTAGCCTTTGTTGATCGTCCCGCCGCCTGATGTTGAAAGAAAAAGAACCCGCCACCCCCGAAAAGGACAATAACAATAAGCCATACCCACCAACGCCTTCTGCTGAAATACCGAGGGGAAAGTTGATTGGAATCGACTGTGTTCGTCTTACATTCAGGCACTTTCAATACTCCTTCATACTATAACCACATCAAGAGGGTACCGAAGGCTAAAATCAGTTTTCCAGCCATGTAATTGTACTGTTCTGATTCTCTCCTTTCTTTAGAGCTATTTATCTATTTATGACGTAAATCTATATAAGGAGGATACACATTATTTCTCTCATCGATTGAGGGATAATAGATTTGACATTAAATCCGTATTTATACACAAACCTTTTTGAAATGTTACATAAAGAATAACCCCTTTCAACCAAAATCTTCTCCCTGCCTCTTCGGCTAAATGTTGACAAACCAATTGAAAGGTGAAAAATTTATAATCAATATCTTCGTTTGAAGGCTTTAATATTATTCGCAATTGTCGGGTAACGCTTATGCGCTTTCCAGATTATTTCAAGGATGGTAGGAAGCCTATTATATCATTTGAGATTTTTCCGCCAAAGACGGATAAGGCAATGGAGATACTGCTCGATGAGCTTCCACAGCTTGTTGCACTCCATCCCGACTACATAACAGTGACATACGGGGCAATGGGATCTACACGAGAGAGAACGCTAGAGATCGCCTCACTTATAAAAAACCGCTATGGCATGGAAACTGCATGCCACCTTACATGTGTAGGAGCATCAAGAACCGAACTGGATGAAATTCTTAAAAGGATTCTCTCCGCAGGTATCCAAAACATCGTAGCCCTGCGCGGTGATCCACCAAGAGGCGAGGAGACCTTTATACCACCTCCAGATGGTTATTCATATGCCAATGAATTGGTGGATCACATACGGCGATTCGAGAGGCAGATGGGTCGGGAACGCATTGGTATTGCAGTTGCTGGTTATCCAGAGAAGCATCCTGAGGCACCAAACATTGAAGTAGACATCGCTAACCTCAAGCGGAAGGTTGAATCAGGGAGCGATATTATTATTACTCAGCTCTTTTTCGACAATGCCTTCTTCTTCAGCTTCGTCAAAAGGGTCAGGGCAGTTGGTATTACAGTACCGATTATTCCAGGACTTATGCCAATTCTATCCGCGAAGCAGATTCAAAGAATTACATCAATGTGTGGCTCTAGTATTCCGCCGGATCTACAGCGTGAACTTGATGCCGCTGCCGATGATGATGAAAAAGCCAATGAAATCGGTATACGCCAATGTATCCGTCAGGCACAAGAGCTTATCAGGTGGGGTGCACCCGGCATTCACTTTTACGTGCTCAATAAATCCACATGCATCAGGCAGATTATGGAGGCACTGCGACGATAGAAATTATTCATTAGGAGCCTGTAAATATTTGAGGGCTAGGAGTAAAGTGGTAGAGAAATAAGATGTTGTGTCTCTACATTATTAGAATACAGACTTCTGCATTCTAATGTCTTGCGGTTAAATAATTAGAAAGTACCTACAACCAACCTTGGAAAAACATGCCTGAGACAAAATCCCTGTTCAACAGAGTTGCAGATTATTATGACCTGCTAAATACATTATTTAGCTTTGGGATGGATAAATCATGGAGAAGGCGGCTTTCCCACGAGGTAATCGGATCAAATCTCGTACTCGATATTGCTACGGGAACGACTGAAGTAGCGGTTGAGATCGTAAATAGATTAAAAAGTTGCCATGTAATAGGAATTGATCCAAGTAAGAAAATGATTGAACTTGGGCGTGCAAAGCTCAAATCACTTGGAATTCAAGAGAAAATAACCTTAGTTCAGGGATTTGCCGAAGACCTGCCGTTTAAAAGAGGCACATTCGATACAGCGACAATTGCCTTTGGAATTAGAAATACGGTGGATCCTCTAAAATCCCTTCAAGAGATGAACAGGATTCTAAAATCCAGAGGTAAAGTGGGAATCCTTGAATTTGCCGTTCCCCGAAGTAGATTTTTTAGCCCTCTCTACATGTTCTACCTAAGAAATGCACTCCCATTGGTTGGATCGCTTTTTGGAAGAAGGGATGAATACAAGTATCTGGCACAATCCATATCCGAGTTTCCTCAAAGGAGACGCTTTACACAGTTGATGGAAAAAGCGGGATTTAGAGTGGAAAGAATAATTGAGCTTACTATGGGGATAGTAGTTATTTACATTGGTATTAAAGAAGACTAAAATCTAACATCAGACCGATTAGGAGTTATTAAAATATCTCTCAGCCCATTTGAGCTTGAAATCTTCCAGAGCATTCTTAGTTCCATCGCAGAAGAGATGGGAATGGTTCTTGTGCGTGCTGGGTTTTCTCCAAATATCAAAGAGCGAAGAGACCTATCATGTGCCATATTTGAGTCAAACGGGGATATGATAGCTCAGGCAGCACATATACCGGTTCATCTAGGTTCAATGAGTTTTGCGGTAAAAGCAGTCGCAGAAAAATCCTTTAGTGAGGGCGACATATTTATTCTTAATGACCCATTTCGTGGTGGAACTCATCTTCCAGATGTAACCTGTATTGCCCCGGTTTTTTTAGATGGCAAAGTAGAATTTTTCGTCGCATCGCGGGCACACCACGCAGATATGGGCGGAATTACGCCCGGCTCGATGCCGCTTTCTACATCAATCCACGAAGAAGGAATTATCATTCCGCCCTCAAAATTATACGAAAGAGGAAAATTAAATAAATCTCTCTTTGAAAAGATCCTACTCTCTACGCGTGATCCGGAGGAAAGAGAAGGGGATTTTAAAGCCCAAATCGGGGCGCTTGAGCTAGGGAAGAAAAGACTAAAGGCAATGATAAAAAAATACTCACTCAATAAAATAAAAAAGGCAGGCCTTGAACTCCTAGATTACGGTGAAAGAATGATGAGAGAGGTAATAAAGCATATACCAGATGGGGTCTACAAATTCAGTGATTATCTAGACGATGACGGTGCGGGCACAAAAAAAATACCAATTAGAGTCGCTGTTACTATAAGTGGAGGAGAAGCAAAGGTAGATTTTAGTGGGAGTTCACCTCAGGTAAGGGGATGTCTCAACGCACCTCTTAGTGTCACAACGGCTGCGGTCTCTTATGTATTTCAATGCCTAGCCCCCCCTGAGATGCCGCTCAACTCCGGACTTCTTAGGACAATAGAGATCCATGCCGAAAAAGGCTCCATACTCAATGCCGTTTTTCCATCCGCGGTTGCGGGAGGAAATGTAGAAACCTCCCAACGCGTTGTAGATGTAGTTTTTGGAGCACTCGCACAGGCAATTCCACAGAAGATTCAAGCGGCAAGCTCAGGTTCTATGAGCAATGTTACATTCGGCGGAAAGAATCCGAGAACCAAAAAGAAATTCGCCTACTACGAGACAATCGCAGGAGGAATGGGCGGAAGATTTGGAAAAAATGGAGCAAGCGCAGTCCATACCCACATGACAAACACACTCAACACCCCAATTGAGGCGATTGAAAGAGAGCTACCTATAATGATAGATACATACTCAATAAGAAGAGGAAGTGGCGGAGACGGAAGATATCGGGGTGGAGACGGAATCACAAGGGCATATAGATTTCTTTCTAAAGCAACTGTTTCTCTCATTACGGAGCGGAGAATCTTTGCCCCGTATGGAATCCTTGGAGGAAAACCCGGCAAGAGGGGAAGAAATATTTTAATTAGAAACAAAAAGTCCGAAAAGATTCCACCTAAGGCGACTTTTGATGTTGGGAAAGGAGATATTCTCAGAATAGAAACCCCCGGTGGCGGCGGCTGGGGAAAGAGATAAAGTCTTATGCCCTATACTGGATTAAATGGAGAATATTCCATGAATCGCCAACCCAACGGAACAGCGCCTGAAATTTCAATTGCCTGCTCAATCTCAAATTCCACCAAACGTTCAGCACCGGCAAATTCCGCTACGCGATCCTTGTCCCATACCACTTCTGCTCGTCCCACAATCTGAAGGGTGCCGCCGCTCTCGAAATCTATGAACAACAACCCAACATTCGGATTAGCCGTAATATTCCCCAACGTGTTAAACATATTATTCCCCGAATAGTCAGGAGATATTATCTTCCCTTCATTCAAGACACGCACAAAACCGGGATACCCGCCTCGATGCGATGCATCCGCACCGGTTTCAGGGTGGAAGCTTGCAATAAAAAATGTATCTGCCCGTGCAATCCAATTCTGTTGCACCTGGGTAAGGCTATTGTTACGCCGGACATCGTGCGATACCTTCGGTTTAGCAGCACCGACAACTACCTCCCGAGACTGGATGTATTTGAGACAGAGGGCATATACACGCTCGGCATGGATATAAATCCCGTCTTCCTTCAGTTGAGATTTGCCTTTAAACTTCATACGCCGACGGGTCGCAAACTCGATCGCGAGTACGCCAATTTCATCCCTGTTTTTTAGGTTCTCATTAAGGGGATCACCCGGAACAGGTTTAGCGTCAATCAGCATCGTCCGCTCATCCACCACCTGAATGAATCCGGGCTTATCCGTCAAAATGGATGCCTACACACGACTGTTCTTATCGAGTGTGGCTAAAACCACCATCTGCTGTGTAGCCAAAAAATCCTGAGCGACCGGTGGCAGCGTTGAGCGAATTACACCAGCAACACGTTCGGCTGTGCTCCGCACGCCGGCGCGCGTCTGAACCGCAATTTCCCCGGAATGAAATTTTGGTTTCATAGCCCACTCCCTATTCCCAACTCCATTACTAATCTCAAGACTAAGCCTTAAAAGAATCCACAAGATGGTGCACCGGGAACCGGAACCAGATGATCAGCCCCACCCATCGGGCTATAGATCTCCAACCGGGTGCCGTCTGGGTCTTCAAAAAACAAACCCACAGATTCCAGACCTTCGGCCTGACGGACAATACCCTCATAGTGGAAGTGTACATTGAGCGTCTGCAGCCTCCGCTCAGCCTCCTCCAACTGTTCAACCGTGGCGACTTGAAACGCCAGATGGTGCAATCCCGGCCGGTGCTTTTCAAAGCGGCCTTCACTCTGCTCCCAAAGTGTCAAGACCAGCTTTTGCCCATCCCCCAGAAAGGCGAATCGGCGATTTTCCCGTTGTGATTCGCCCATCACATGGAAACCAAAAACTTCCTGGTAAAACCTCTTTGAGCGATTGAGGTCGCTTACGTTCAGGCCAACGTGACCTATCTGTACCGTTTGAATCTGTGTTTCCGTACTCATCATTTGAAACCTCCTCTTTTTGACTAACTATCGTATTAGCTCTTTGATAGTTACAGATTAGATGCACTTTTTTATCAAAAGGATTCAATAATCAGCATTTTAGCTTTATATGTATTCTAACCTGTCAAACTAATTTACGACCGTTAGTATATATCAGACTACTTCTAACTTGTCAATATAATTTTGATAGTTATAATAGATTTATCGGCGATTGAAAAAAAGGAGATTCTATGCCAAAGGGATTATCCGGATCAAAATTCATTTTTGTCGGCAATCATAGATGTCTGGATTTTATTAACACACAGGTAATTCAAAGGGGCAGCCTTGTGGATCTGATTGGAGATTTCTCCGATTTAGTAGATTGGCTGGCAGAGGCTGGAGTTCTCGATTTAGCCCAGGCAAGGGCAGCTCTCAGAAGATGGGGTAGCAATTCCCAAGGAGAGCGCACGCTTGAGATGGCGCGGAAGTTTCGAGCAGTCTTAAGAGATACGGTTGAAAGAATTGCCAATGGGAAATCGTTTGGGCAATCTGCAATAGATGAAATCAACTATCTACTTAGGAATCGAGTCGGATACACTCAATTGGTTCGAGTGAAGGAAGGAGTCAAAAGGCAATTTCATTTAGAATTAAATGAACCGATTCAGCTAATTACCCCAATTGCAGAGTCGGCAGGCGACCTTCTTTGTCATAGCGATTTCTCTCTAATCAAGAAATGTGAAAACCCTAACTGCGTGCTCTATTTTTATGATGTAAGTAAGAACCACGCTCGTCGCTGGTGCAGTATGAATACATGCGGCAACCGAATTAAAGTGGCAGCACATTACAGACGGTATCAACTTTATAGAACGAAGATTTAATCTGTTGTATGTGTTTCAATCTGTAACCCTCTTTCTAGAATTTTTCTAAATAGGTAAAATTAAATCTCATGGATTACCCAAAGCTGAGATATGTTGAGGCCTTTCCCGTAGAGGTTCAGAAACAAAAGCTTATTTGCCTGAGAGATCCGCAGAATTTAAGCGGCAAAATGGTTTTTGTCTCATCCGAAGCCCTTTTTATAATAAGCCTTTTTAATGGTAAACACTCTATACTCGACATTCAAGAAAAGTTCATGAAACAGTTTGGAAACCTCATATTCCGAGATGAAATTGAAAGGCTAATCAACCAGTTAGACGAGGCTTTGATGCTTGACAGTGAAAGATACAGGAGCTTCAAAAAGAATCTCGAATTAGAGTTCAAAAATTCTATGGTAAGAGAATCCAGTCACGCCGGGCTTTCATACCCACTTGAGGCAAGTGAGCTTAAAAGCTGGCTTGATGGCTACTTTAGAGAAGTCGAACAATCTCATCCAGTCAAATCCGACTTTGGAAAAATAAGAGGAATAATCTCTCCTCACATAGATTTTAGACGCGGTGGGCGTTCCTATGCCCTCGCATACAGAGAATTAATAAACAAATGCAATGCGGATGTTTTTATTATTTTTGGAACCTCGCATTATGCAGACATAGAAAATCCATTCATCCTTACTAGAAAGAATTTCAAGACACCCTTAGGTGAAGCCCAAACCGATACCGAAGTTGTAGAAAAACTTGCAAGCAGTTGCAGCTGGGATACCTTTGAAGGAGAAATCTTTCACCGACAAGAGCATTCAATCGAATTTCAGATAGTTTTTCTTCAGTACCTCTTTAGAGAGAAGAAAAATTTCAAGATAGTGCCAATCCTCTGTAACTCATTCATTAAGATGATACAAAATGGCAATTCACCAAAAGAGGACAACAGAGTTTCAGCTTTTCTTAGCGCAATCAAAGGGATTATTGCTGGTTTTGGGAATAAGGCCCTAATCATCGCCGGGGCAGATATGGCTCATGTCGGACTAAAATTCGGGGATCTGGAACCTGTAACGGAGTCCACGCTCAGATGGATAAAACAAAGGGATTTGATGAGCCTTTCATTTACAGAGCAGATTAACGCCGAAGGATTCTTTAAATCCATAGAGGAGGAAAAAGACAAAAGAAAAATCTGTGGTCTTTCTCCGATTTATGCCCTTCTCTCTACAATAGAAGCAGAGCGGGGGAAAATCCTGGACTATGACCAAGCTCTTGAGCCGGATACGGGTTCGGTTGTCAGCTTTGCAAGTGTAGGGTTCTATTCATAGTATAAAGAAAGGCAATACAGAACAAGAAACTTTAGTAAGTACAACCCACCTTTGCCCTCCACTGCACTCAGCCATTCTAAATCTTTAGCCTCAACGGGCTGAGCAAGAAAGAATATCATGGATTCAGGGGTTTACCTATATCCACGATTCACACCAGATCGCTTTCCCAGAGCCCTTATTTTCTAAGTCCATTATGGTTAATACATAGACACATATCCTGGCTGAGAACGGATTCGGTCGCACCAATCCTTAACGGCGGGAAACAGAGAGAGGCCAATTCCACCTTCTTCGGCGATGTGCACATAGGCATAACAACCTATGTCGGCTATTGAATAAGAGCCAGCCAGGAAATCATTCTTATTGAGATAATCATCTAAAATCTGGAGTGCAGCCCTACCTGCCTCACGAAGGGTGGTAAGTTCCCTCTTATCCTGGCTTTCTTTTGGGACAAACCTAGTTATAAAACGTGCCCTCGCAAGGCTGGGATCAATCGTTGTCTTTCCGAAGAATAACCACTGAGAGATCAGACCAAAAATCCTTGGGTCTTCTGAATAAAGATGGTTTGGGGCAAATTTCCTTCCGAGATAAAGAAGTATTGCATTCGATTCCCATAGAACACAATCTCCATCAACGAGAACAGGTATCTTCTTGTTTGGATTGAGCAACACAAATTCTGGTCTACTCTGCTCTCCTTTAAAAATATCCACGTTTACTTTTTCATATCTTATTCCAAGCTGACTGAGGGCAAGTCTAACTTTGTAGCAATTTCCTGACATTATATGGTCGTAGAGTTTAATCATTTCTAGTCCTCTAAGTATCTCAAAAATCCGCTGGTGAATCTTTCCTTTCCCAATATCTTAAATACAGTCTCTTTTTTAGCAATATGATAAACGACCCTACCGCGAGTACAAATCCCATTCCTGTCATTTAATATGTCTACATTAATGAAAACATCTCTTCCTTCAATCTTATCTATTTTGCCCCTGACCTCTATAGGAGATGAGGTTCTGACTGTATTTAAAAACTCCATTTCAACCCTTACAGTAACCCCTATTTTCTTTATTCTATCGAACATTGTCCAGAACGCTACCTCATCAATTAAAACACACTGAATCCCACCGTGAAGAATACCAGGGAAACCCGACAGACGGTCTTCAGGCTTTATCATCGTAAAGATCTCTTCCTTTTCGTCATCGGCAAATAGCCTTATCTTGAGTCCCAAATCATTTGTCGGATCGCAGCCAAAGCATCTATATCCCTGCAATTTGGCAAAGACGTTTTCTATTTCTCGAATCATGATCTACCCAAAGATTTGAAATTAATTTGGCCACAACAATGAAGCAATAAAACCAAGACTTCAATTCCACAGGATTATTTCTTTTCTTCCGTATCTATAGAGACTCCTGAATGTTTCTGCTTTATACGGTTAATTTGGAGCTCTATCAGTGACTTGTACTGAGGAGCTTCAGCCGTGAGATCTGTTAAAACGCGTATTGCCTCATCAACTTTTTTATCCTCCTCGAGGCAATCAGCCTCCGAGAGCTTGGCATCTAAATAATACGGACTATCTTTTGAAACCCCTTCAAATAAGCCCACAGCCTCTTCACAATTCCCCTCGGATTGATAAATCGTGGCAAGTGCAAAAAGCGCTTGGGCACGAAAGACGGAATTTAAAAGCCCTCTATATGTGTTCTTTGCCTCCTGTACTCTTCCAGATTTAAGGTAACTCTCGGCAAGGAAGAGTCTTACCTGATTCCTTCTGTCGTAGAGTGGAAACCTAGATAGAAGCTCCTCAAAAAGCGGGATAGCCCTTTCATATTTTTTGAGGTCCATATACATCTTTCCTAGATTTTCACTCACACGTGGTATGTTCTTGTCCTCTGGGAAATCCGCCCTTAGCCTCTCATAAGCCTTAATGGCCTTGTTATATTTATCCAGGTTGTAATAAATTGTACCTACCATGAAGAGTGCTTCCGGTACAAGTGGACCCTTTGAGTCTAACTCAATGGATTTTTCAAACTTATGAGCAGCCTTTTCATACTCACCTTCCTGCCATAGCTTCTGTCCGTCATTAAAAAGCGAACCGGAATCTTGAGAGGAACATGCAAGTATCAGAACAAAGGGAATTATAAACCTAATCCCTATCAATAACCTTCGCCACAGCAGCAACCCTTTCCTCCGGTTCAAGATCAATGAGTCTAAGACCCTGTGTGCCTCTTCCGTAGACGTTAATCTCCGAAGCCTCCATTCGAATTATTTTCCCATGAGTCGTAATGAGTATGACCTGCATATCATCTGTCACTTGGAAGGCACCTACCACACGACCATTTTTCCCCGTGGTCTTAATCGTAATAACCCCCTTGCCTCCACGCGCCGTAAGTCTATATTCAGAAACTGGAGTTCTCTTTCCATAACCCATTTCAGTAACAGTGAGAATCTGAGCATTCTGGTTCTCAATTACCTCAAGGCTGACAACCTCGTCATTGTCCTCAAGTCTAATCCCTATAACGCCCGTTGCCCCTCTTCCGGTTTCTCTCACTTCCTCTTCATTAAACCTAATGGCCTGACCGAACCGGGTCGTAAGGAGGATTTCATTGTTTCCACCCGTAATCTCAGCACCGATAAGTTCATCGCCATCGCGTACATTCACGGCTATTATGCCGCCTACACGCGGGTTTGAATATGCCATAAGCTCTGTCTTTTTCACCATACCATTTTTCGTAGCCATAATGACAAACTTGTTGTCTTTAAACTCACGCACAGGAAGGACTGCAGCAATCTTTTCATCTTGGGCAAGGTTAAGAAGGTTTACCACAGCCTTTCCTTTTCCCGTAGGACCGGCCTCAGGAATCTCATGGACCTTTAGCCAATAGCACCGTCCTAGATTCGTAAAAAACAGGACGTAGCTGTGTGTAGAGGCGACAAATATAGTCTCCACAAAATCCGTATCCTTCGTGCTCATCCCCGTTTTGCCCTTTCCGCCTCTTCTCTGGCTCCTATAAACACTAAGGGGGGTATTCTTTATATAACCCTCATGGGTAACGGTAACAACCATATCCTCATCGGCGATGAGGTCCTCTAATGAGATCTCTTCGACATTATCAATAATCTCTGTTCTTCTCTCATCGCCGTATCGGTTTTTAATATCCTCCAGCTCGTTGACAATAATATCGAAAAGGAGCTCCTCCTTTTCTAGAACATCTCGCAGGTGCCTAATCGTTTTAATTAGCCCATCCCTCTCCTCAATAACCTTCTCTCTTTCAAGTGCGGTGAGCCTCTGGAGACGCATATCTAGGATCGCCTGAGCCTGCATGTCTGATAGAGAGAACTTAGAAATCAACCCTTCTTTTGCCTCAGCGGGGCTCGCAGAGTTTCGAATCAATGAAATCACCCGATCGAGATTATCAATTGCAATCTTGAGGCCCTCCAATATGTGAAGCCTCTCTTCGGCCCTGCGAAGCTCAAACTCGGTTCTTTTGGTTACAATCTCTTTTCTGTGCTCTATAAACTGGGCTATCAACTCCTTGAGAGAGAGAATTCTTGGCTGATTCCTCACAAGTCCAAGCATTATAATTCCAAAAGACGTATCCATTGGAGTATGCTTATATAGCTGATTCAGTATGACCTCCGGATTCTCACCTCGTTTTAGTTCTATAACGATTCTTATCCCTTCTCTATCTGACTCATCGCGTATGTCTGAAATACCTTCAATCTTCCCCTCTTTTACGAGGTCTGCGATGCGCTCAATTAGCTTTGATTTATTGACCTGGTAAGGAATCTCCGTAATTGTAATACTCTCCCTATCATTCTTCTTTTGTCTTTCAATCTTCGCCTTAGCCCTGACCTTGATAATCCCACGACCCGTAGCATAAGCCTCTTTTATCGCCTCTCGTCCACAAATAAACCCGCCTGTGGGAAAGTCCGGGCCAGGGATATATTTCATAAGCTGACTCAGTGAGATGTCGGGCTTTTTAATCTGAGCAATTACGGCATCTACGAGCTCTCTTAAATTATGCGGCGGGATGTTTGTTGACATACCAACCGCGATTCCGGAGGCGCCATTTAAGAGGAGATTGGGAATTCTTGCCGGAAGAACCACGGGTTCAACAGCACTTCCATCGTAGTTGGGAAGGAAATCCACAGTTTCTTTGTCTATATCATCCAGCATCTCACTTGCGATCCTAGCAAGTCTTACCTCAGTGTATCGCATAGCAGCCGGGGGGTCTCCGTCAATAGAGCCGAAATTGCCCTGACCGTCTACAAGCGGGTATCGCATCGAAAAATCCTGAGCCATTCTCACGAGCGTATCGTATATTGCTGCATCCCCATGGGGATGATATTTACCCATAACATCCCCGACAATCCTTGCTGACTTTTTGTACGGCTTATTCCATTCATTCCCCAACTCATACATACCGTAGAGAATACGTCTGTGGACGGGTTTTAATCCATCCCTTACGTCGGGAAGTGCGCGCCCGATTATAACGCTCATTGAGTAGCTGAGATAGGATTCTTTCATCTCATCTTCAATATTTACGGGCACTATCTGTGAAGCAGTTGCCATCTAAATACACTCCTCCTAATATCTATAGAGAAAGACCCATAAAGTTTATACGAGTGGCAAATGAGTGTCAAAAAATCTAGGAGCTTTACACTTCCAAAGTG
>CAYMEO010000064.1:0-16019 GCA_964389705.1 uncultured Spirochaetia bacterium | reverse complement strand
AATATGGCCTCTTTTTTACATTATTTGGATTTGGAAAAGAGGCGGTGAAATTCCTCTTGACAATGGTTATAGCATTTTTTACTATATATGAAACAAACATTTGTTTGAAACATTTGCTTGTATGATAGTAGTAGGAGATAAAAATGAACGAGATAAGCACAAAAGAGCGCATCTTGGATGTAGCAGAGCGACTCTTCGCAGAGAAAGGCATAAAGGAGACCTCATTGCGAGATATTACCAATGCAGTCGGGGTCAACTGCGCTGCAGTAAATTACCATTTTGGTTCTAAAGAGGGGCTCATCCATGCCGTTATTACCCGACGACTCGAACCGTTGAATAAAAAGCGTCTCCGTCTTCTCGAATCATACGAAGCCGAGGCGGGCAAGAACCCAGTTTCATTAGAACGGATACTCTATGCTTGGATAGCACCGTCTATTGAACTTTATTTGAAGAATCCCCACTTTATGGGTATCGCGGGACGAATAATCTCAGATCCGAATAAAGAACTCTATCCATTCTTCGTACCACAGTTTGAGCAGATATTTCTTCGATTTAAAGATTCACTGATGCGTGCCCTTCCCAGCTTACCAGAGAGGGAACTCCTTTTGCGTATGCTCTTCATTCTCGGTGCCATGATCCATACCTGGACTAATTATTCAGACCTTGAACGGTTTTCCAGCGGTCACTGGCCCCAGACCATTGGTGAGGAAGTGACTGAGAGTCTCATCAATTTCTGTGCCGCTGGACTGCAGGCGCCGTTTCCAACACAAACCGGGGAAACGCCATGAACCACATCTGCCATATCTAGGAATTCATCGAAACATACTAACATACTAAGGAGAAGAAACCGTGCCTAGAAACATAGAGCCTGATAAAACACTTGATTACCCCTATATACTTAAGATCAGCCCTGTCATTTTGGGTATGATAATCTGGATTATTACACATGCAACGTCAGCTCAGACCCTCCAATCACAAACCGAACCATTGAGCTTAGATTTACGCAGTGCTGTCCAACTCGCACTTCAAAAGAGCCCTCTTCTTTCCGGTGCACGAGCAGTTGTAAAGCAATCAGAAAGTGAATATTTAAGCTCTATATCAGGCTACCTACCCAATATCAATGGAACTGTAGAGCAAAGCCGTCAGGTAATAAACCTCCAATCAACTGGAATTACATCTGCCCTATCTGGGAGTTCATCTTCTCTACCATCAGGTTTTCCTAATCTGTCTTCTATTAAGAAGGTGGGCCCATTTAATGTTTTTGATTCCAGGGTATCAGTAGACCAAACAATACTGGATCTTGAGACAATATACAACATCCGTGCAAGCAGGCAACAGGTCTCCGCCTCTCAGCACTCCTATGATAATATCCAGCAGATTGTAGAGACAAATACCGTATCAGCATATATTGATGTCCTTCGCTCCGACGCCGAGGTAAAAAGGACACAGGCAGATCTGAACACGGCACAAGTCCTATACAACCTTGCAAAGGACCTCTTAAAAGTAGGAATTGCTACGGGATTAGATGTAACGCGTGCACAAGTACAGCTACGCAACGCCGAACAGGCCCTCCTTGAAGCAAAGAACAATCTTGAAGTGACACGTATGTTCCTGGCAAGAACAATAGGTATCTCACCTTCAATCCCTTTAACCCTGAAGGAGGGACTACAGTTCGAAGAGGTGATACAGAAATCCAAAGAAGAGGCTATGGATTTGGCATTTAAAATACGTCCTGATCTACTGGCACTCAAGGCACGTGAGAATGAATTTGCACTCCGAGTTAAAAGTGCAAAGGCTGAATTTTTCCCAAAACTGGGGTTTCATGCCGACTATGGAGTAAATGGACTAACCCCAGAGGAAGCAGTTATTCCAACTTGGATTATAGCTGGTGTCCTTAAGATTCCAATTTTTAATGGGGGCAGAACAATTGCCAACATACAGAGGACTAAGGCACAGTTAGATCAGATTCAATCCCAAATAGCCGATCTGAGTAACCAAATAGAATTCGATGTAGGCTCGGCACTGCTTAACTTGAACTCTGCCGCAAAACAGGTAGGAGTGGCAAAAGATGGGGTAAATCTCGCCCAAAAATCCCTAAAGCTCTCCCAAGACCGATTTAATCAGGGGCTTACAAATAATGTAGAGGTTGTAAATGCACAAGACGACCTTGCCCGCGCTGAAGAGAACCTGATACGTGCCCTTTACAAGTACAATCTGGCACGGGTCTCCCTAGCAAGGGCAATCGGTGATATTACCCTGGTCTATAGCCTTAAATAGATAGAAATGCAGAACAAAATAAAGATGAATATATGAATAAAAAGGAAAAACAATGAGCGAAACAAAGGATAAATCAAAAAAAGTAGATTTTAGAGGAAAGCGACGGATTCTGATCTGGTCGACACCAATAGTAATTATCCTCCTGATAGGAGGACTCATCTACTGGCAATATGCATCGGGTCGCGTTTCGACAGACGATGCCTTTATTCAGGCACATATATCGCCTATAAGCTCAAGGGTTACGGGAACGGTAATCAAAGTCCTAGTCAGAGATAATCAATGGGTAAATGCGGGTGATACTTTAGTTGTATTGGATCCAAAGGACTACCAAACAAAGGTGGAGCAATACAAGGCGGCACTTGAGATAGCAAAGGCCAAGGTAAGGCAACAGGAGTCCGATATATTAATGAACCAAAAAGCGGTGGGTGTTGCCTTTGCTGCACTTAAAGCCGATGAAGCAGATTTAAATAAAATCTCTTCTGACCTCATACGATACGGCACACTACTGGAAAAGGAAGAGGTTTCAAAGCAGCAGTACGATACGGTTTATGCAAACACTATTGCGGCAAGGGCAAAGGTTGAGGCCGATAGAAAGCAACTCGAAAGAGCACAAAGCGCAGTAGAGCTTGCACGCGCTAAGCTCGTCTCAAATATCGCCAGTGTTAGGCAGGCTGAAGCAAACCTCGACGAAGCTGAACTCCAGTTGAGCTACACGGTGATTACTGCACCTGTCTCAGGATGGATTACGAACAAAAGGGTTGAGGTAGGGCAATCCATTCAACCCACCCAACCAATTATGGCACTTGTAGAGACAACCCCGTGGGTAGTAGCTAATTTTAAAGAAACGCAAATCACACATATGAGACCAGGTCAAAGGGCTATAATTGAGGTAGATGCCTATCCTGGACACAAGTTCTACGGTCATGTAGACAGTATACAATCTGGCTCAGGTGCTGCATTCAGCCTTCTACCCCCAGAAAATGCAACAGGCAATTATGTTAAGGTCACTCAGCGCATCCCTGTAAAGATAGTGTTTGATAATCTACAAGAAGACCACACCCAGTCTAAATATATACTAGGCCCAGGGATGTCCGTTGTTCCCACTGTAATCATAAAATAGTTCACATCATCAAGGAGATAAATTGTCCGAGTTAAGAGCTAAAGCTAAGCCGGAAACTGATATAAATCCATGGCTCATTGCAGTCACAGTGATGCTTCCGACAATTATGGAGGTGCTTGACACCAGTATAGTCAATGTAGCGCTTCCACACATGCAGGGAAGCTTTGCATCTACCCAGGATGAGATCACATGGGTTATAACGTCATACCTTGTTGCCAATGGGATAGTGATTCCCTTGACTGGCTGGTTGGGTCGGTTCTTTGGTAGAAAATCGTTTCTTATGGGATGCGTAGCTATCTTTACGGTGTCATCATTTATGTGCGGTATATCAACTTCTCTTGGTATGATAGTGCTTTTCCGTATCTTGCAAGGGATGTCGGGCGGTGCGCTTCAGCCAATCTCTCAAGCAATCCTCCTTGAGAGCTTTCCTCCGGCTGAGCGCGGGATGGCCATGGCACTTTGGGGAGTCGGTATTGTAACCGCCCCCGTAGTCGCACCACTTTTAGGCGGTTGGATTACAGACAACTCCACGTGGCGATGGGTTTTTTATATCAACATCCCTATAGGATTCATAGCGCTTTTTATGATAAATCTGTTTGTCTCCGACCCCTCATACGCTAGACGTCAAAGGATTAGAATAGATAAGTGGGGAATCATTTTACTCGCTCTTGCCATCGGTTGTCTCCAGATTGTTTTAGACAAGGGGCAAAGGGAAGACTGGTTTAGCTCACGTCTTATCACCATACTGACGGTGCTTTGCATAATAGGATTTATTGGGCTTATCATTCGAGAACTCTTAATAGAAGACCCAGTAGTTGATCTAAGGGCATTTAAAGACAGAACCTTTGCTTCAGGAACAATCTCGATGTTCCTATTTGGTTTTGGAATATATGCCATAGTTTCCCTTATACCACTTTATGCGCAAAACCTCTTGGGCTATTCAGCAGTAAAAAGCGGATTAGTTATATCACCCAGAGGCATCGGTGTTATGATAGTAATGTTTTTGGTCGGATGGTTACTAAAAAAATTGGATGCACGCTGGGTGCTTATTATGGCCATGCCGTTTCTTATCTACTCCAGTATAGAGTTTGCTAGGTTGGATTTACAGGCCGGGTTTTTTAATATCGCTTGGCCCAACTTTATACAGGGGATAGGACTGGGATTTGTGTTCGTGCCTCTGGCTACAGCAACTATGTCAAATATCTCTCAAGAAAGAATGGGTAATGCCACAGGTATCTTTAATCTCGGACGCAACATAGGCGGCAGTATTGGAATTGCCATAACGCAGACGTTTCTTGTTCGTCTTGCTCAGGCACATCAGACCTATCTTGTCTATAATGCCAACCCTTATAATCCCGCCTTTCAAAATATGGTTGAAAACATAAAACGCATTATGATGGCGCGGGGAAGTGACGCATGGACTGCAACGTATCAAGGACTGGCTGCCATTTATGGCATAGTGCAAAGACAGGCCACTATGATGGCATACATAGATATCTTCTGGATAGTTACGGTTGTTTATGCGCTCATGATACCATTTATCTTCCTTATGAAACCAAAAAAGGGAGGGACAACAACCGCGATACACTAAAGACCCTTGTATTGAGGTTTTCTACCCTAATGGAAGTTTCGCTCATCCTGGCAACGGGATGTTATACCAATTTCAGATAGGAAAAGTCCTTAAGTCATTGTGAATGGAATAAAGCATATCAAGAGTTAATACCAAACCCTTCGCAGAGTTTACACTCAAATAACAATCAACGATAGACATAGCTTTTTGGGATAAGGGTATACCTCCAACTAGGGAAGGAATGGAAGCTATGGCTCAGATTAAGGTCATTATATTCCTTAAGTTTAATCTGAAAGGTATTTGACAAGTAATTCATAGATTGGACCTGGCATTTTGTAACTTTGAAATAACTATCCTATACTTTCCGTTCTCTTCTCTTGCAATCTCTTCAACCAGGTTTACATGAACCACTACACCGGGAAGAACCTGTTCCAAAGCGGATTTAATATTTTGTCTGCTTTCCTCATTAAATTGGCTATTTGGGATGACATTTACTATCACAAGGTCTTTTTCTTCTTGTATAATTTGATACTGTTTCATCCCCTCAATGTTTTCTATGGTACAGGTCATAGCATAGGGTGAAATGATCGAATCACTCGGCAGAATAAAGTAGTCAACACTCCTTCCCAGGGACGGAGCCATAAGGGGTAATCCCCTACCGCATGGGCATACCCCCTTGAGTAATCTCCCTTTATCACCCACTTCGTATCTTATAAGTGGCATCCCATAGTTATAAAGCGATGTAACAATAATTGAATCCTCTTTTTCTACCGCGGCCCCTTCATCTTTTATGAATTCAACCAGTAACCAGTCACTGTTTATATGATAACCATTATGCTCTTGGCATTCCCAAGCAATTTCTTTCACTTCTGTGCAACCGTATATATCAAACAATTCGGCTTTAAAAGAGCTCTCAATTTTTTTCCTGGTTTTTAGATCCAGCATCTCTGAGGAAGTAAATATACGAGAGGGATTTATTCTATTTGTTTTCTTGTCAGCAAGGAGTGAGAAATAAGATGGAAAACCATACATCACTGACGGATTATACTTTTCTATTTCCGAAAGATGCTCTTCTATTGGATCCAAGATAGAAAAAGACCTCTGTCTAAGGAAAAACTCGTTGAAGAAACTGTTATGTGTCCTTCCCTCACTGAAAACGGCTATTCTATCTGAAGGCCTTAGACCACATGCAATCCGTGCCCTAAGCTTTAATAAAAATTTTCCCATTAACCAAGATCTTTTATCAAAGTAGGTGGTTGTTCTCCTACCAGTAGAGCCAGAGGTGTTAGAAAAATCCATCTTGTTCTTATCAAACCCCTTGGCTATTAGTTTCTCTGGATTTCTCAAATCCTCTCTCGTTGTAAAAGGGATTTTTTCTAGGTCTTTTCTTTCCCTTATATCATCTGGTGTAAGCCCAGCATCTTTGAACCTTTTTTTGTAAAATTCGGTATTGTCATAGGCGTGCTTTAAAACCCCCTTCAATCTCTGCCACTGCAGCTCCTCAATCTGATCCCTTGGAAGCCACTGTTCTCTTTCAAGACGAAGAAATTCTGATAGTAGGGATGGAAAATTCCCAAACATTTGATCTTGAACTTAACGACTTCATTTTATAGAGTTATAAATTTTAACATACGCTCTAGCATTATTACTCCAACTCATCTTCTCAGCTATTCTTCTAGATTGTAGGCCGTGCCTTCTCATCAACTTAGGATTACTAATATATTCTATTATCGCTTTTTTGATCTGTTTATAATCCCCCTTTTCAACTATAAAACCGTTTTCATCTATTAATTCAGCCGCGCCGGTATCTGTTGTTATTATCGGCAACCCAGAGGCCATTGCTTCTTGAACCACATTACTCAATGATTCTTCAAGAGAGGGCAAAACGAAAATACTGGCTTTTTCATATATCTTATCAATATCTTTATATTCAACCGCTCCTAAAAATCTTACACCCGACTCTATTTTTACCCGCCTACAGAAGTCTTCCAAATACCTCTTTTTAGGTCCCCCTCCAACTATGGTCAATTTGCAGTTTCTATATTCATCATATACTTCCCTAAAGGCTTTTAATAAATTTATTATCCCTTTTCGCCTGATTAGACGCCCTACAAAAAGAATATCTATACCAAAGTCGGATTTATTTATTACAGGTTTAAATTTATCAGTATCCACACCATTGTAGACAACCTCGATGTTTATTTTATTAGAGGTTTCCCAGGCTAATTTTTTCAAATTCATACTTAGAGCGGTAACCACTTTGGCATTCTTCCAGATTATTCTAGAGATAAATCTAAAAATGAGCTTATCTAAAATCTTTAACCTCGGATTATAGCCCGGGACATCAGAACCACGTAAAGCAATAATATAAGGCACCTTCTTTCTAAATAAGTAGCCAATTATCCCCGGAGGCCATCCAGACCAGCAATGGCATAAATCATATTCGTTTTTATTAATTAACCTTCTAGAAAACCAATAAGCCTTCCAAGTCCATCTCACAATCTCAGACGTTGTCCAATAATGCGGATCCCTCTTACAAACATTTAACTTAAATATTCTTATGTTATCGGAAAATTGTTCAACCTCAAATTTGCTGATAGAGCCAGATGTAACCAGATCTACTTCTAAATCGGGGTTGCTCGCAAACTCTTTCAATAAATAGTAGTTTGCTATGGCTGCACCGCCACCAACTGGGGGGAATTCGTAATTTAGCATCAGTATTTTTTTCTTCAACTTTAGGTTATTCCTAACCCGCTTTATTTCCTTCGAACTTCTTACATCATGCTTTTATTGGCTTTATTTCATCCATATTGTCCTATCATAGATTTAAAAAATTTATAGTACTTTATTGGTAAAATACCGATTTGTCTTAAAAATGGCATAAAGTCATCGGTTGATAGGATAGCAAATGTCTTATTTTTTGATAAATACGGTTTAATATAGTCCCTAAATCTCAAATCCTCTCTGTTACGACGAAAAACCGAATTCAATACATCTTGATATAGCTCTATCCAATACACACCCTTTTTGTAATTTGTTACCTTTATTTGCTCCTTCTCAACCAAGTCCATGTATGTAATCCACGGGAAATTTATACCACAATACGTTGCCAGCCAGTTTGGTCTAAATGCCCTCACATTAATTTCCAGCAACTTGAACTGATTATCCCTTGGATCTTTTTTGAACTCGGCGGTGGCAATCCCTCTAAAATCGGCTTCTTTTAATATTCTTTCAGTAAAATCCTCTATTTGAGGAATCCTATCTTGGCTAATTGCAACCCTTGCCACTCCAAATTGAGGAGGATTTTGCCTTACTTTTCTGAAGAGAAACGTTGTATTTATATGCCCTTCCGAATTAACGTAAACCATACACTCATATAGGTTTGAGTCAGGTCCCGGAATTATTTCTTGTACCATAACCTTATATCCCGATTCTAGACAAAGATCAAATTTTGATAACAATTCCCTGCAGTTACTTACCCTAAAAATCTTAGAGTTAAATTTACTCATGAATTCATGCCCAATAACAGGTTTAAGTATGCAAGGATAAGCGATTTCGCTTTTTATCTCATATAATCCATCTAATGTTTCTGGCAAGAAAGTCTTTGGATAAGGGACATTACATTTTTCACAAAGGCTATAAGTCTCCGATTTTTCGATAAATTTTCTCAGGATTTTCCATTCGGGAGTTACAATTTTGTAGTGATTGACCAATTCAGCTCTATTCTTTGATATACTAACTGCAACATCATCATTGGTATCAAATATCAGCGCTCCCTCCCATTTATAAGAGTTCTTAATTAAAAAGTCAATAAAATCCTTTTCTTCTATACGCGGATGTGGGATTTTGGCTCTTTCATAAACATATTTGGAATGGTGACCAAAATCTGTTCCGTCATAGGACATGGCTATTATTTGAAAACCCTTTAACCCCAATGACCTTATTACTCCAAGGCCGCAAACGTGACACCCACTGACAATTGCTTTTTTCATCCTCTCGGCTTATCACCCTATTAACTACCAACCTGCCTTTATTCAGTTTTGCCAACACACGATCATCGGTTCTTTGCATACATATAATCTATTTCATCTTGATATAGAAAGGAAAAACCTTCCCTCTCTTTGTGGGAATGGGATGCATATATTTCACCTTAATTGTATTTGCCTGGGACCATAGCTCAGCGCAAATTCCCTTTTTCCCACCCAGTTCTGTTAAGAATTCTTCCACTAATTCTCTCTCGTTGATTTTTCCAACTTGTGGGCTAACAAGAATGCTCAGCTGGGTTAATCCATTACCGTTTTCTTCTTCTAAGAGTTGATAATCAATAGAGCTTCCACCAAATTTGCGTGGAAGGATTTCTTCAATAATCCTTATTAAATCAGTACCGACAAAGGTCATACCCTCACTGGTGAGCTTACCGAAGCTCCTTATATTATGAAGATGTTCAGTAAACCCTAATCTTCCAAACTCGCAATCACAATTTCTCTCCTCCAAGATACCGTAGTCATCCGATTCTACATTTAGCAGTATCTTTGGCACTGAAGGTAGAAGAGAGGTAAATAAAAATGCATCAACCTCTGTATCACTAAATTCTATCCTTCTTTTATGCTGAATTATTGCGATCGAATCTTTAAAAAGGTGAGTATCATCGGCAGAGGATGGATTGAAACAGCCGTAGCCCACAGTTCCCCCCTCAGTAAAGCCGTATTTCGGAATACAGACGGCACCTACTGACTCGATCTCTCTGCGCTTGGAAGGGGTAATCGGCTCGGCGCCAACAAAGAACCTAGCTCCACTGATTTCCAGACCCCTTTCCTCTGCCGCCTTACAGACCCTTATAGCAGAACTAACATACGTGTATATACCACAGCCTGAGAACTCTTTAATCATCTGGGCTACCCAATCAGCTATCTTGTAAGAATTTTCTAAACCAACATACTCGGGTTTTGGAAAATTCGTCCCAAGGAATCTGCCAAGATAAACCATGAAGTTAGTTCCGAACTTATTTACGAGAGATGTCTCTAAAAACTCCTTCTCAATCTGAGAGAACCACCTATTCGGCACCTTTCCGATTTTTGCAAATCTAAATAGGCAGGATATTCCAAGGTTAGAGGGTAATATTGGAGTCCAAAGAGCCAATGGATACTCCATTATATCAGAGATATTGAACGCAATGGAATCATAAGTGGCTATAGATTGCAGAAAATCCAAGTCAATCATAGTTCTGGTCCCCCCACTTCTAGTCCCACCGCTTTCTACTTCGTAATAAGTGGATAGGTAAGGGTTATCAAAATCCTTTTCATCGAACCTAAGCTCTTCTCCATTACGGATCACCTTTTTCACACATTTAAACTCCTCATGGGTTAAATAAACCCCCTCTTCCGTCAAATTCCTTAAGGTCTCCTCAATACCAACCTTTAATACCATAGACTTAACATCGCTAAATTCGAACTTGGCGAGTTTTAAGAGCTTTAAATAAGGGCTTCTGGTATTTTCATAGATTCCTTTTTTCAAAATGTTGAGGAACAGCTCCTCCCTGCCTTCCATTCTACTCTTGATTATTTCCCTACTTTCCTCAATGGATACAGTATCTTTTAAATAATCTCTAAGGCCGAACAGTAATCTACCACCCTTTCTTATACCAGATATGAGATCCATTTTGATAAAAGAAGCCATTTTTGGTATCGGAATTCTTATAAACCTGTGTAGTAGTTTTATATTATATATTTAAAAATATCCATTAGACTTTGGTCGAATTCTGAGGCCATTCTAAAGTATTACGAATGGTTTTTTACAACCATAAAGGGTGTGGCGATTTCCTAAGAAGCACCCTAAGCCCGCTTCTTTTTTTACATTCCCGTATGTTTTGTCTATCGAGCCCTCTTAAACAGTCATGGTTTGGAAACCGTATGTAGCAGCCCAAGCAAGGCCCTTTGCAATAGCCAGCGCGGATGTCTCCACCGCTAGCTCCTCTTCCGGTGGAATAACCTCATACTTGGAACCCACCGAGTAGTTCACTATATATGGTAGCGGGTTCCGTACTATTCCAGGCGGCAGATACTCTGGCACCACTCGTTCTGAAACAACGCGGTGCGCGGGAAGAAACTTAATACCAATTGGTGTGATCAACACATGGGCTCGTATAATGTACAGCCTACGGCCGGGTAATAATTGCGATCTTATGTACGACTGAAAGAGCCCTTTCTGTCTTTTAGTAGTTAAAGAGTAGCGATTCGACAATGCCCACCGATGATTCGGGTGTGTAACCTCCTTGAGAATCGCACGGGCGTGTTCAGCGGAACTAACCTTGAGAAAAGCCACACCCTTGCCCTCATCCAAATCGGGAAGCTTATAGACCAGATTGGGGAATGGATCGTCGAGGGCAATGTCGCCCAATACAGGCTCAGGACTGGTGCTTGGAAGCAGCAACGCAGGATCGGATGAGTGCCTTTTATAAATTTCAAGAGATTGGATGCTAATCCATTTGTGGTTAAACAGGTAGTCAAGATTGGTGTGGTAGAACTTGATACGAACCATAAGTGTAGCGTTATTATACAAGGACGGAATACCAAAACTCCGCATGTATTTCAGCCTTGGTAAATAGGCATCTTCAATAATATTGAGTTTAATCCCTCGAGCAGCAGCACCCTCTTCATACTGCTTGGCCATCAATTTGTCCACACGTTGCACATTGCCAGCCATCACGACTAGATGGGTATAACCCTGTTTCTTTGCGAAATCGAGAAGATTTGATACGAACGGGTCGATACTGTATAGCGCCGTGCGCTCAGGTCTTAGAGCGCAATTAAGGTTGCTCTCGACATACCAACATCCCTCACGTGTAGGAATAAGATCAATGCCGAGCACCACACCGATGGTATTATGACGTGACGAATCATGCCAAAATCCACGATATTTCACAGGTTGTGGAATACCCCGGGCATAGCACACGGCAAGGTTCCAGGGTTTGATTTCAGAGATACCCAACACGGCTTTCAGTGTCGGGCGTCTATAGAACTTTCCCTTCCATTCCAACTGTAGCCTATATATCGCATATAACATCCATCTGGGTCCCTTACGTGCCACATCGGCAAGTATATAGATAAAATCCGCCACACGGTTAAGCCTGTATTGAAGCAGCCTAAGGTAAAGCGCTTGCAAGATTCTGGCTATAGCAAAGTGCCAACTACACAACTCGTAGCCTGCCATACGCCACGCTCATCGTCTACGATAGCCCGTAAAATGGCGTGTTGAACCTCAACGGGCAGTGATTCAAACGGCTCGAGGCATGTGTTAATCTCAATCACACCGTTAAGCCGAAGTTCATTTGGTATATTGGCAACTGCCTGACGGAGTATACAAACATCCTCCGCTGTCATCCTGCTGTCTTTATCCAGATGACAAAGAGCCTGTGACATGGCACTAGAAAAAGAGTCAATAGCACTATTGTGTGGGATATTGAATATATTGAATATGTTGTACATACCTCTCTCCTCTTTATACTTTCTTACTCGCCCCGTCATTATTTACCATAGCACTGTCCAATGGAATAGATTGTCTTAGACTCAAACCTATAGCGGTTTTCTAGTCAGTGTACGGGTCTGTCACCCTGAGCCTAGCGAAGGGTCTCGCATTTAGTTCCAGATTCTTCGCTTCGCTCAGAATGACAACCGTAAATGCAATCGAAAACCGCTCTAATTAGACGAATACGGAGATAGATGACCCGCTGACTCCGGGTCTCCGTGGGCTTTCGCAACATATTCATGAAAGTGTTTATGTAGGACAATGAGATGCAAAGCACCTTCTAACCTCTGAGGATTTAATCCGCCCTTAAGTGCCTTAAGTATAGTTGATATAAAAAATTGCCGCCGCTTTTTGTCCCTGGTAATTAGATAATACCAAAGCACGTTTTTTATTATTCTCAAGAATCTATTTGGAAAGGGCCTACTCTGTATGCGCTTGTGTCCATCTCCGTTTTTAGAAAAATTGTCTATCCATGTTAAAAGCCTTTTGGAGTAGTTATCATAGGCATAAAGAGCACGAATAAGCCAGTTATAGCCATGGCGGAGCTCTTCGAGTGTCATCTGTTTGGGAATGAAATTCGTATCACTTGCTCCATGCCCCCGCATGCTTTCATATGTAAATTCAATCAGACGCCCTTCCTTCTTTAGCCTTTCGTAAAGGGGTGTATTTTCAAAGGCAACCAAAGTGCCCACAGTAGTAAATGGAATTCCAGCCTCTGTTAAGAAATCAAACTGCTCTTGAAATATACCCTTATCGTCACTATCGAATCCTATGATCATTCCCGCAGCGACATACATGCCGTAGGATTGAATCTTTCTTATGTTCTCTACCAAAGACCCGCGCGTGTTTATAAGCTTTTTTGTTTCTCGAAGGCTGGATTTTCTCGGGGACTCTACGCCCACAAATACGCGGTCGAAGTTTGCCTCCCGCATTAAGCCTAGAATCTCTTCTTTTTCATTCGTCGCCAAATTTATCGTCGCCTCACATGCAAAGCTAATTGGAAAGCCGCGTTCTTTCCCAAACCTTACAAGTGCCTCAAGCAACTGCTTTGTATATTTCGGATTGCCTATAAAGTTGGCATCTGTAAATACAATCGAGCCGACACCAAGTTCATGGAGCTTTTCTATCTCTGCCAAAACCTGATCAACCGACTTAGTTCTTGGAACCCTGCCATCTGTGACTATAATATCGCAGAACTCACACGTAAATGGGCATCCCCGGCTTGTTTGAACGGGAAACTCAAAATAATCCTTCACCCTTAATAGATCAAATCGAGGCAAAGGGGAAGAGAGCATTGAAATCTTCTCTTTCTGCTTGTAGTAGCTTTTATGCCTATTCTCTTTATAGTCAGATAGGAATTCCGGCCATATAAGCTCTCCCTCTCCTTCGAGTAGAACATCTACGTGAGGCTTACATTTTTCAGGACAGAGGCTTGCGTATGGCCCACCCATACAGACCAACTTTCCACGCCTCTTAAACTCCCTTGCAATCTCAAAAGCCCTGCCCACTTGGACGTTAAAAGCAGTAAGGGCAATAATGTCGGCATCCGTATCAAAATTAATGTATTCAATCTCCTCATCATAGATCTCAATTTCGAAATCAGGCGGTGTGCAGGCAGCTATGGTTACAATCCCTAGAGGTGCGAATGCCCCCTTTTTTCCTATTATCGAAGTGACACCGTGAAAGCTCCAAAGTGACTCGGGAAAAGCGGGATTAATAAAACAGACCTTATGCCCTTTAGCCATTATTTTAGATTAATTAAATAATCCATACTCTCTTTTACCGAATTGGGATTAGACGCCTCGATTGTAAGAATGGGTTGTGTACCATTTCTCCAGAGAAGCTTAAAGAATTTTTGGAAATCAAATGTGCCCGCTCCAATCCCAATGTGTTCATCGTACTTACCATTATTGTCGTGAAGGTGCGTCTCAAAAATCTTATCACCCAATTCATCAAACCAATCCTCGATAGAGACTCGAGAAAAGACGTTTATATGACCCGCATCGAGACAAACTCCCAAAAGTGGATGAGGAATAGAAGAGATTATCTTCTTTAGCACACTGGGGTCAGTGTCAAAGACATTTTCTACAGCTATCTTCAACTCAAATTTTTCTGCATAATCCATCACCAATTTCCATGTCTCGATACACTTCCGAACCCAGTGTTCCACATATCCACCATAGTGATGTGTATCAAATCCGGTATGAAACACAATACATCTCGGCCTTAGAATGTTGGCTATATCCATAGCCTGTTGAAACCTGAGCCTTGTAATCTCAAGAACCTTTGAATCGAGTGCGCCAGATGAGAGATCCAAAAAAGGGGCATGGAGGGTGCAGGTAAGCCCCTTGTTTTTCATCAGTTCTCCTACCTTCTCAACCTCCTTGAATTCAAGACGGTCTAGCACATCACTGCTTAGCCCAAATTCCAGATTGAGTCCTGTTGAGTAGGCAAGATCAAAGTATCTCTCCATAATATACCAGGGAAGCGCAACGTGTATGTCATCTTTAAAATTCATTTTGTTCTTCCTTCATTCTCCGAAATTTTATCCAATTCTATGCAAAAACCAATTATATAATAACCGAATAAAGTCCCCTATCAATAAAGATTTTCAATACCAAGACTCATTACCGCGAACATAGACCCACATTGTCTACTAACCACCTTTGGGCATTATACACTCCGGAACATCGTTTTTAGGAGAATTAACCAGCGTCGAGACCTCATATCCCTCCATCATATCAGATGGATAGGGCAAAAGTAGTGGAATCAGATGGTCAACGTTCTTCAAATCTGGATCAAGCCACTTATCCTCATCCCTAGGTCTGAGAATCACAGGCATCCTGTCGTGAATAGGGCGCAGTAGCTCATTTGCCTCTGTTGTGATGATTGTGAATGAGAGAAGTATATCTCCATCTGGCTTTTTCCATGCATCCCATAGGCCGGCAAATGCAAATGGCTCTCGGCTTTTTAGTGTAAAGCGCATGGGAACCCCTGTGCGTTTACCCTTTAACTTGCGCCACTCATAAAAGCCATCTGCTAAAACAAGGCAGCGCCTCTCTCTAAAAGACTTCTTGAAACTGGGCTTCTGCATCAGGGTCTCTGCACGCGCATTTATCATCTTATATCCAATAGAAGCCTCTTTTGCCCAATATGGTACAAGCCCCCACCGCATCAGTTTGAGAATCCTTGTACCCTCTCCGATAACCACAGGCGCCTCTTGTCCAGGAGCGAGATTGTATCTCGGCTCAAGCGTGACCCCACCCGAATTAAATCCAAAACGTCTTTGTAGGGTTTCCACGTCAATAGTCTGCGTGTATCGTCCGCACATATTTACTCCTATTCACTAAACTCTAATTAATATATGGGTCATTTAAGTCAATCTCATTTTTTGACCAGACAATGTACCTTTTCGGACGCATTATGTTTCTCCTAGAGCTGAAAGAAACTCCGCCCTTGAAAATTGAAAAAGACTTGCTCTGTTGCAAACATCATTTTTAATTGATTTAAATGAGAGGGAAACAAGTA
>CAYMEO010000063.1:0-16053 GCA_964389705.1 uncultured Spirochaetia bacterium | reverse complement strand
TAAGAACTAAATCCCTACCTCCACAATGATTACCCCCTTTTCCCTTAGTCTCTTTGCGACATCTTTAATGTCGCATTTTGTCGCAGAGATATAGTATTTTCTTCTATCTTTCCCCTCGGACATAACAGATAAAACCTCCCCACCGCCGATTTGAATCGTCTGAATTATCTCCCAAAGAGGCAGTGAATCTCCTTGAGGAATCTCAACCTGTATCTTGGTTTGGGATTCCCTAAAGCCGAGGAGATTAATTAAGGCATCAAATATATCAGTTACAGTAATAATTCCGGTAAGTTCCCCAGACTTAGAGACTACAGGAAGGGCATTGAATTTTCCCTTCTCAAGTATTAACATGGCAGCCTCAAGAGGAGCATCTTCCCCAATCGTTATAGGATTGATTGTCATAATGTCCTCTACGGTGAGATTTGGCCTCAAAAGGGTTGTGCGTAGGTCTCTATCCGTAATGATCCCAACGAGCTTACCGTCTTTCATGACAGGGAATTGGCGAAATCCATGCTTCTTTAGCAACTGAAATGCCCTCCTTACCTCAGTCTCAACAGAAACTACTATAGGATTTCTCGTCATATAATCCCTTACAACCATTGCTTCTCTCTCCAGATTAATTTTAATATTATAACTCTACTCAATTATCATTTCTAAGTAATATCGGCTCCAAACTAGAAAAAGATTTATGGCTACACCACAGGCAAGGCTCTTTCTTTCCTTATTCAAAGAATGCATCCTTGATTCGAGAAATTATCTCAGTATAGACCTTTTCATCCCCCTTTTTTTAAAGCGCGAATATCGCCAATCATGCGGTTGATGTTTCCAAGGGTAACTTTAGAGGGCCTTGAGTCCTGCTTAACCTCCTCGATGTGCCTAAAAGTCATCCCAAAACTGGTATGCCGTGCTCAGTATAGCGAAGCATCTTACTAGAGAAAGGTAATAAACGCTGCGAAAAATGGGATTCCTCAGTCGCCTTGCTCCTTAAGAATGACAACTGAGAGGGTGTTGGGATAGCTTCTAATGAGATCAGAAAATTGGTGTAGGCTCCCCTTTTCTTCTTCCGTGAGATTCTCAAGCTTAATTCTGCTGAGGATTATATCCAAAACCTCTATAATCCAACCGAGTTGCCTACCATAGCTCGCTACATTATTATCCTTTTCTCTATTTCTGAATTCCCGGATTCAACGTTATAAACGTTCTTATTATTGGCAATTAACCTAAATTTAATATCCTGTCCTTTGTAGTAAAATTAAGGTCAATGTAATGTGGTATGTCGACATCCTCTAAAACTACAAGCTCATTGGGGAGACTATGTTGCCTGAGTTCCCTAATATTTCCCCAGCGATTTACAAGTTCTATCGCCCTTCTCATATCACCTTCGGCAAATATCTGAAGGAGATTTGTATTTAAATTTTCAATATCTTCCTCTAGACTACTTAAATTGACTCTAAACTTCTTCATCTCTTTATCAAACTCGACTGAACCACTTTCTTTAAAGTACATATACGCCAAATATGCCGAAGCAGTATCGGCATATTCATAGACCCCCCCTCTTCTTATGTATCTAAACATCTCGGAGATTGCAACTATGTATGCTTTCGCAAGCATATCACCTTTTAGTAGATCATCGGCAAGGTACCTAAGATTGTAGAGGGCTATCATATCTGACTTAAGCTCATGGAGAATCAAATATGTCCTATCCAACTCTGACATCTTCTTCTCAAGCAAATCCATCCCATAGAAATGCCCAATGTCATGGCCCCGAAGCCAGAGGAGTAAGAGCCTAGCAATGGTTTCATAATCAAGGTTTTCTATGATTGAGTAATTCTCAATGTATTTCCTCGCGATCTCTCTTGATATAAGTTCAAATCTGCGAACGTATATATTTATAAACACAGTCACCATTGAAAGAGTAGATAGATTCTCAGAGCCGCCGCCTGAAAAAAACACGCAAATGGGCTTATGCTCAATATTGAGTTCTCCCGCAAGGGAGAGCACGTCAATGCATCTCATAACAGGCGTGCTGCCTTTAATGGAAGACACTTTATATTTTTTAGAAATCGGAAGATTTCTGAGGAAACAATCCATTTTCTCATCATAAGCCCGAATCAGACTATCGAACGACTTATTAATTACTCCAATCACCCCTGAGTAATATCTGCGATAATTTTTATCCGGGGAGAAGATTTTACCTATAGTTAAATCAATATAATCTTCTCCTTTGTGTTTCAGCGTAATGGAGCATAAATCATATATACCACATGCCAGGCGATCTATTTTTCTTTCCAAATCGAGCCTCTCCTCACCGGATATATAAATCACACTCTTTTTTAGAGTTTCTAATATTCTTCCAAAAAGACTATCTTCCAACACCAAAGAAGTCTCCCCAGCACATTGGATATGATATAGTGCATCAACGTACTCAAGGGCCTGAAAGAATGAACGAATTGTCTCTTTTAATTCCCCATCAAAATCCACAAATACATCAAATATGGCACTCCGTCTGACATACATTCATATATCTCCTTCAAGTCGGCAACACTTCAATCTTATTTTAGAACCAGAGAGACCCTTTCTAATGCAGGAGATATGAGATTCGGATGATACTTGTGAATCTCTTCAGCAAGAACTTTTATAATGTTTTTAACATCCCATTGCGCCCCATCGGACATCCTGAGATTAATTAGATGGTAGAGTTCCCACAGATCAAAACTCCCCACAACGCGCCTGTTGTGGGCATTTGTGACAACGTAGCTTGCAACTTCAATGAGGTTTTCATCGATCAGTTTTTTATATAGCTTCTCGCTTCTTCTTATTGCTTCATGAAGCAATTCTTCTGCCCCCGATTGCTTTACGTTTGGAGGAACCGTGATTCCATTTGAAACGCCGGGCTCCTGCGCAATCCAGTTTACCTTCCTATGTCTCAGGAGCTGGTGCCAACAGGCTTCGCTCACAATAAACTCAGCCTCGTAGTCAATGAGCTTAAAAACATTTATTGGATTATCGTACCTTCCGAGTTTTTCCACCGCCTTCTTAAGTATTATTAATTTGCTCTCCCAATCCGTCATTCGAGATTCTTTCTCGGCATCTTCATATCTCAAATCGGAATGCCCAAAGAGAATTGCCCTTATCATTTTATCCACCGCTACCTTTTCAGGATTAGGCGTATCCTTTCCGGTCCAGTCCAGTAATCGGATTCCACTCCCATCACCGATTTCTCCTCTCGGAATAGAACGAGACACATATTCAAGCTCCTGCCTCGTCTCCTTAATGTATCTACTTTCATTGGCGTATCTCACCAAAGTAGGTACGGAGAACCTTACTTCCTTTTTTATTTCATCAGCCCTTTTTCTTGCCTCCGGGTATTTGCTTGAAAGGAGCTTTGTAAGAGACTCCTCAATAGCCCTTGCATTCCCAGTCATCCCTAAGTTAGTATAGGTCCCGAGACTAAGAGCATATCTCGCATCCTCAAAAGCGACTTTTTCTAAAGCCCTAAGATGCATTTTTGCATCCGTCCCTTCCGGAACGGGAATTTCTCTCACAAGATACTCGTAGAGCATATCGTTTATCCGAACGTATGTATCATACAGATAATTGTTCAAATCAATGTACTCACGGAGCAAATACGGTCTTCCCTCAAGTTCCTCAGGAACGTAAAAATCCCCTTTCTTCGGCTTCTGGTATCTCTGCGAATATTCGGTAAATGATAAATACTCATTTGACAGTTCTAAAAGCGATGAAAAAAGCCGGGATACCCTTTCAATGCCAATATGTACAGTTGCGTGCTCCGCAACCGAAGCATGACCGTAATGAAGAACCCATTTTTCATGAAACTTGGTCGCCCTTTCTTGTCCCAGCTCTTCCTCATTTATCACAACGCCTATGTTTTCCCTGAAGCTCTTTGGGCTTCTACTCACATAAGCAAATATCACCGCTATAACCTCTTCGGGTATATTGCTTACGGTGTATATATCTCTGTCAAGGTTTGAAACATATTTTTCTATTTTATCAGACATGTATCCTCTTTTACCTCCAAAACTCCCACCACTTTCTTCTTTCTCTGCGAGCCTGATTGTAGAATACTTCCGCCAATGTCGGCGTTATAAAGTTCATAAGAAAGAGTGTCCCCAAGTCTGAGAGGCCAAGGAGTACCTCTCCATCCTCAGACTCAATTCCAAGAAGCACAGAAGACAAGTGCTTTGCAAAACGGATCTGAGTGGTAGAACTCAGGACATCTCCCATTTCACTATCAATAGCTCGATATTCTTCTATTCTCTTAAATAACGAATTATCCCAACCTCCGACTTGATCAACAAAATGTACCATGAATGCCTCAATATCTTCTAAATTCTGAATATATCCATTCATTCTCAGTAGAACCGAAAGGGCATGTGAAATGAAAGAGAGAACCTCTTGTCGGGCTCCATCTTTATTTTCGGGAGTGATTTTATAAAAATATTCCGCCCACTCGGGTTTTTTAATAATCTCTTCAAACCCATAATTAAACACATCCGCAACGACTCCGGCTTTTTTGTACAGTTCCGCAGATTTATTTTTATCTGCCATGAGATTCTTCTCCTATCTAAAGAATATATCAAAGTTGTCTTGATAATGAAATGGGTATATATAAAAATCCAATGAGATGAATTACACCTTACCTTCACCTACAGTAAGCGAATGCATTGGTTTCTCCCGAATATAAGCCGACAAACAAGAAGGCAGATATTGGCCTTGTGGTAGTAGTGCAGCCTGCGGGGATAAACTTGTGTGTGAAAGGATTCAGTAAGATCAAGCAATGGTGCTCAGGCAATTGGAATTGCCCAAGATTAGGGTTTAATATCGGTGGTTGAAAAGCTAAGACAGGGTGATTCCTTCTTTCACCCTCTTAATCAGATAGGGAAGTACATGACTCGGCTTTCCATATATGACTGCATCTGCATAGTCATCTGCAGTTCCTTCTCTCTCAGAGATTATCACAACTTTCGCCCCACTTTCCTTTGCAAGTGTAGGAAAAGAGGAAACAGGTTGAGTATCGAGAGATGAACCGACAACAAGGAAAAGGTCACAGTTACGGAGCCGCATCCATGCTTCTCTTACTTCCCAATGAGAAGGCGGCTGGCCAGGAAATGAAATCGGAGGCTTTAAAATATCTCTACCACACAATTCACACTCAGGAACCTCTTTTCCCTTCTCAAGGGAAAATAGAATCTCATCTATCCTATAATCTTTTCCACAGCTTGTACATATCACCCACAAGATTGTGCTGTTAAGCTCCATAACTGAGAAACTTCCGGCACGCTGATGGAGTCCGTCCGTTGTTTGCGTAAAGATAGAGTCAAGATTTCCAAACATCTCAAGCTCGGCAAGTGCCTCATGCGCTGGGTTTGGTTTAGCCTCAGCAAGCGCCGGATAGAGCTCCTTTATTTTTTTCCAGTACTGAGCCCTTACATTTCTATTCGTACGAAAATCATTGATATTAGGATTAATCTCGGGATCCGAAAAATCTGGGACCCCGGATTCAACCGATAGTTCAGACCCCGTAAGGACTATGATCCGTTTTGATTCCCTAATCCAGTCAATTACAGTCTCTATTATATCTTTTCCCATTGATTTGATTATACTATTTGTCAGTAAAAACTGTCAAATAGATTGATTAATTCAACCGAGAGGTTAATATGTTCTCTCGATCTCAACTAGCCTAGGGCTAAATTTGAAATTCCTAAAGGCAGGATGTTTTTTTACGAACCGAACCAATTTATGTTCAGGATTAATTCAAATAAAAGCTCAAATATATCGGCATTTCTTCCTCGGCATCCTACTAAAAGACACAATCCGAGTCTATAAACACGACAATAATATGGTTGGAACCAGAAGACAGACCGACTGGAAAAAGATTAGCAATGACACATACGTGAAGCGGCTTTTGAAATCTCAATTTAGAAACCATAAGAAAGATGATATCTCTGTAAAGATCGTTGAACCGATACGGGAGACTGGAAGGTGATAAGTTCATCTCATGATTATAAAAAGGCAGAGGCGTTTACCGCCGAGTTCAATATTCCGGTTTCTAAAGATAAAGAATCAAAGCTCGCATACAATAATTTTCTCGACTGGAAACCTCATATCTATGATGTAGAGTTTATTCATAAAGTGAGTTAAATTAAATAGAGATGAAGAGGATTAAAATTGTCTCAGGTGAGATTATTGAAGTTTCGGTAGGTCTCTATGAGACCGACATCGCCTCCGCTATATGGGATGCGCTCCCAATTAAAGGAAAGGTAAATAGATGGAGAGATGAAATCTACTTTGAGATCCCTTTAAAACTCCGTGAAGAAAAGGAGGCGAGGAAATACATAAGGCTCGGCGAACTCGGATACTGGCCTGTAGGCCATGCGTTTTGCATATTCTTTGGTATGCTTCCTGTAAGCACAAGGAATGAGATAAAAGCAGCAAGCCCTGTGAATGTATTTGGCACAATAGAAGGAGACCCAAAAATCCTAGAAAGGGTCTCTCAAGGGGCAGAAGATATAATTGAAAAGGAAACTTAGGTTCAGACCCCGGTGTCTGTCCTGATACAATGGTAGACAAGGCAATGGCAAGGAGAAATCTAGTTTTAATACCGGCCCTTATAATTATAACTGGCGCGGCATTCTGGCTCAGTAGGTACACAGAGGATACAGAGATTTTTATAATATTTGATAAGATAAGTGGAATAGGTCCGGGCAGCAAACTCGTGCTGGCAGACACGCCCATAGGAGAGGTTAAGGACGCTGAGGTTACAGAAGATGGGAAAATAGGCGTAGAGGCAAGAATATATAGAGAATACAAAGACAAGGTAAATTCAAGCTCTGTGTTTATAATTGAAGACACAGACAAATCAGGAAAATCCGATAGAAAACAGATTACAGTTGAGGTCTTAGATGAGAAATCCCCTCCATTTTCTCAAGGGGCAAAGGCCGAAGGCTACTCATCGAGAGCGCAGTTTGCCCTTCGAAAACAGCAGAAGGTTTTAGAAGACTCATATAGAAAATTCGAAAACTGGCTCAAACAACTTAGAGAAAGCGAAGAGGGGAAAAAGCTCAAAAAGCAGATGCAGGAACTTATGGAAGAAGCAAGGAAGAGTGCCGAAAGGGGAATAGAGGAATTTAATAAAGAGATGCCGCGTCTTAAAAAGAGGTTCAATGAGATTATCGAGGAATTAAAAAGGCATGGCAGTGGTAAAGAGGCTTGATTTTCAATTTGAGAATCTATAAAAATGGAACCGAAAGAGATTAGAGAATTCAGCGATACAGCGCTTATGATCACCTGGGATGACGAACATGAAAGTATCTATCTCTATGAAGACCTGAGACAATCTTGCCCATGCGCCAGATGTAATGACATCAGAAGATCCAGTAAAGATGGCAAATTGCCTTTTAAACGCGCCATTCCGCTGGAGGTGCAGTCGGGGAAGATAAGGCCCGAGAAGATCAAGCCAGTGGGGCTCTACGCAATCAGGTTTAAATGGAATGATGGACACGATACGGGGATATACTCATTTGAGTTTCTAAGAAAAATCTGTCCATGTGAAATGTGTCAGCCTGTGAAGGATTAATGCCGATTTTCTAATCATAAAGGCAGTCCTTATCCACTGTAGACTTAACCGAGGCGTGATTATTATCCCCATCTTTATTCTATCTCAAAAACTATGTTCACCGTAGCACTCACTGTAAGCTCTCCGGGCTCAATTGGTGTCGGAGCAGGTTGTGCAGTGGCCATCTTTGCAAAACCAAGCTCTCTAACCATTGGTCCTGGTACTTCATAAGAAGGGGATATTCTAAGGATCTTTACTATTTTTACCCCTGAAGCCCTAGCGACAGTGTCCGCCGTCGTCCTTGCATCTTGCACGGCTTGAACCAGAGTCTGCCTTTTGTATTCCTCTCTTTTATTTGTATCGAAGCTCAAGCTATTTATCCTGTTTGCTCCAACCTGAGTTGCAGAATCAACCAGCTTTCCAATGTCATTTAGATTTCTAGTCTCAACAGTTACTCCATTAGATGCCCCGTATCCTGTAAGTTGAGACCCTTTTATTTTATCGCTATATTCATAGATCGGAGATAATGTATATCCGCTTGTTGTAATCTTATCCTCTTTGCCAATTTCGGATTTGAGTTTATCTATCACCTTTTTCATCTTCTCGGCATTCTCTCTAACAGCATCCGAAGCCTTTTTTGCAGTAGTCTCCACCAAAATCGTAAGATACGCAACTTCGGGTTTTATCCTCACCTCTCCTCTTCCCACCACCTCAAGTGTGCTTTTTTCAGACTTCTCGGGTTGAGCAAAAGCCAGGTTAATAAATAGAAATATAGAAATGATAAAGATAGATTCATAGAAAAGAATCCTTTTTGACATTTTGTGTTTCCTCCCCATCTACTTATTGTTCTAAAGAATGAATAAGGCAAGTCCAGTTTCACTATATTATTCTTATACAGGAAAGAAAGTTCAATTAGCTTATCGAAGTGTTGCTATGCTCACTAAACCCCACTTTTATCACGTCTAAACGGGATTTTTAGAATTACTATCTACATCATCAAAATGCTGGTCAATAACAGATTTAGAATCCGGAGCAACCCTGACACTGGTTGATGAACTCCTACCGTTGTGCCTGAATTCCACCACATGCGTCCCAGAAGGGACGAAAACCACTGCAGGCCCTCTAAAGTCATCGGCACGACCGATAAACCTGCCATCCACATATATCTCCACATCTTCTGGCGCCACATTAATTTCAATGTCCCCATATGGCTGATTATAATAACGATCATCGTAATAATATGGATAATAGTATGGGTAGTAATATGGATAATAGTAGGGATAGTAGTATGGAGCTACTATAAATGGGAAATCAAATCCAAGAAAAAAGTCGGAGACAAAAATAAAACTATCATGGTCATGATGTCTGTGGAAATGACCGCGTGAACCAAAATGGTGTTGATTAAAACCGCCGAAGTGCACGGAATTAATCTGTCCAGAGCCAAATCGCCCGCCTGTAAATCCACCGATACGTCCCCCGGGGCTGCCATTAAAACCGTATGAAGATAAAGGCACCAAAAACACAAATGCAAACGATATTATTAGAGCTAATTTCCTTACCATAGCCCTTCTCCCTTTTATCCCTAAACAACCTCTACTCAACCCAGTGCCCCGGAACCCATTTACCCTGAGAGTCATAGTGGCCATAGACCCATATAGCCTGCGCAGAAGGCGGTGGTGGAATAGTCTCTCCCCTCCTAGTGATCAAAGGCTCGGCGCACCCATAAGTAAATACAAAAGCGGCTATTAGAGCTAATAGAATTAAAACCCCCTTTTTCATCTCCCCTACACCCCTGATGTCAAAATGCAGACATATTTATATTATAACATCATGGAGTCTTATTCAAAATCTCATCAATCTGCAGAAGCTCCTCCTTTGAAATCTGCCAGCCCGTGCCTCCAATGTTCTCCTCAATCTGAGAAGGACGTTTTACTCCGACTATTGCAGAGGTTACAGCAGGATTAGATAAAACCCATGCTATTGCCAGTTGCCCAACGGTCTTTCCGTGTTTATTTGCGATCTTCTTTATTTTCTCGACGATCCTTAGATTTCTCATAAATTGCCTTCCATGAAATAGGTCAATATGCCTCTGCCAATCTCCGGGGTCTGGGAAAAGCTCTCCCGATCGCCAGTCAGTTTTTGGAAACTTGGTATCTTTTGTGAATTTTCCTGTAAGAAGCCCATAGGCAAGGGGACCGTAAGCCACAACACCTATTCCGTTTTTCTTACAGAAAGGGAGTAAATCCCCTTCAGCCTCTCGCATGAGCATATTGTACGGGGGTTGGAGTGAGTCAATGGGTCTGATTTTCATACACTCTTCTATCTGCTTAACGGTAAAATTTGAAACCCCTACATATCGCACCTTACCCGATTTCACCAAATCATCCATTGTTTTCATAGTAATCTCAAAAGGAGTGTGGCTATCAGGCCAGTGGATTTGATAGAGGTCAATATAATCTGTTTTTAGGCGCTTGAGGCTTGCCTCAACCGCATTTGTAATATGATGCCTACTGCCTGATCGGAACATACAGCCATGCTCGTCCCACGCAAGCCCGACCTTTGTGGCTATTATTACATCTTTCCTCCTCGGACCCAGGGCCTTAGATAGCACTTTCTCAGAGTGTCCAAATCCATATATGTCTGCCGTATCAAAGAAATTAATTCCAAGATCGAGTGCACGCCTTACAGCAGCAATGGATTCTCTATCATCAGTCTGACCCCATCCTCCGCCCATAGCCCAGCACCCAAATCCGATAACCGATAGTTTTAAGTCGGTATTGCCGAGTCTCCGATATTCCATAACCCGCCTCCTGATAGAGTTAATTGGCACTGTATTATCAATTCATTTTATTTAATCTGTCAAGCCTGGTATAGTGCAAATGGTATTAATAAATGAGTTATTCTATGATTCCTAAAAAACTTAAAACTGCCATCGAATTCCTTACAATCTTTAGATTGGGAAAATCTAAAGAAGAGATACAGACAGAGGACATTGCAGACTCAATTATGTTTTTTCCCCTCGTGGGAATACTCTTAGGCGGGATTTGTGGGCTGACCGAGTTTTTCCTGAGATATGTTATCGTGTCAAACCCAGTTCGGTCGCTTTTTCCCGTGATAATTCTATCAATACTCACAAGGGGAATTCACCTAGACGGTGTTGCCGACTGTTTCGATGCACTCCATTTTGCAGGATATGATAAGGAAAAGTCACTGGGAATAATGAAAGGAAAAACCATAGGTGCTTTCGGAGCCTCTGCCCTCACTATTGTCATAGTCGGAAAAATCCTCTCAATATCTGCTTTACCACGCGAATTTAGAATTCAAAGCCTCATTCTCGTCCCATGCCTCTCTAGATGGACTTCGGCGGTTGTAGCAAGGTTTGGTGCTCCCGCATCGGCAGGGGGACTTGGTTATACCTTTACCGTTTATTCAACGCGAAAGGCATTTTTTATAAGTAGTTTATTGGCTTTTCTTTTTTCTCTTCTACTACTTGGGCTAAAAGGGGTAATAATTTTTATTACCGTTTCCATTTTCAGCACCTTTCTGCTGATTTCTTTTAACCGTGCATTCGGGGGGGTAACCGGGGACGTATTTGGTGCTGTAATTGAGATTTCAGAGGTGCTTGGTTTTTTGGTAACAGGAGTGATAATTAGATAATGCGGATTGGCACAACTTCTTATATATACTCCGACGATATAATCCCAAATGTAAAGAAACTCGTAAACTTAGTAGACGATATTGAACTCGTTCTTTTTGAAGGTAGAGACTACTCAAACCTGCCAAGTAAAAACGATATTAAAATACTCAGAAAAATATCGGAGGAAACCGGAATTTCTTATACAGTTCATCTACCCATTGATATTGATATATGCTCAAAGGACACTGAGTTTAGAAAATTCTCTCTAAAGAGAACGATTGGGATTATGAAACTCACTTCACCTCTTAATCCAAGAGGGTACATAATTCACCTTCCGAGAAGAGGAGTAGAATCTGAAGAGATGTGGACTTTAAGAGCTATGAGATCGCTTTCCGAAATATTTATTGAATTCAGCAATGAAAACGTACTCATTGAAAACCTGAGTTATCCGATAAAACATATCCTTCCGATAATCGAGGAGTTTGACTTTAATCTCTGCCTCGATATCAGTCACACGCTTAAGTGCCCGGATAATTGGGAAGAGGTCTTCGATAAAAACTTCAACAGAATAAAAATAATCCATCTCTATGGGCCTGAGAGTGAAGGAGAGGGACATACCGGACTTCAAAATGCAGAAAGAGGTTTTATAAAATCGGTCATAGATAAAATCATATCTTCGGATTTCGCAGGAATTCTCACCCTTGAGGTTTTTGGAACGGAAGATTTCTTCGAGTCAAAAAGAATACTCGATGAGGAGATCTCCAAATGGGGAAAAAAATTCTCATAACTGGTGGAATAAAGAGCGGGAAGAGCCGATTTGCCCTAGAGCTTGCAAGAGAAATAAAAGAGGCGAAAAAAATCTTCATAGCCACGGCACGACCGATTGATAAAGAGATGCAAGATAAGATAGAAAAACATAAAAGGGAACGCGGAAGCGATTTTAGAACCGTTGAAGAAGCAATTCACCTTGGATATGTTTTAAAGGAAATAAATCCAAAAACCGCTATTATAGACTGCCTTACTCTCTGGCTCTCCAATCTCTTTTTTGAGGTTTCAGGAACGGAAAGATTATCAGAGATAGAAAACTTCATTGGAGAACTAGATAAATTTGGTGGAAATGTAATAACCGTAACAAATGAGGTCGGATGTGGAATTATTCCACAAAATGAAATCGCAAGGAGTTATCAATCAGAACTCGGAATACTTAATCAAAGAACAGCCCAAATCTGCGATGAGGTATATATGCTTATTTCAGGGATACCGATGAAAATAAAATGAGAAACCATTATTTCTCTTCTTGCCTTCTTGATACCCCAGCTTCCTCAAATGTCGCCATTTCATTATAGGCCTTGACTCCGGCTTCGATTATAAACATCCCAATCACAGCCCCTGTTCCTTCTCCAAGTCGCATATCGAGGTCAAGTATCGGCTCAACGCCGAGCTTTTCTAAAACTAAACCGTGCCCACCCTCAGCGCTAATATGTGAGAAAAAGATGTAATCCTTTACATCTGGACAGAGTCGGAGTGCAACCGCAGCCCCTGCCGTTGATACAAACCCATCAACTACAACGGGGATTCTCTTTGAAGCCGCGCCTAAAATCGCCCCTGCAATCCCCCCGATTTCAAACCCTCCGACTTTAGAGAGGACATCAATTGCATCCCCAGAATTGGGACTGTGTAATCCTAGCGCCTTTTCTACTACATTAACCTTCCGATTCCACACCTCATTGTCTATTCCCGTGCCATGTCCAACTACTTCTTTTGGATGCAACCCTGTAAAGGCACACATTACCGCCGCCGAAGAGGTTGTATTTCCTATTCCCATATCCCCCACCGCAATAAAGTTATATCCCCTCTTAATTTTATCTTCGGAAAGCTCTATTCCTATTTCAATACACTTTACAGCCCCATCTCCTGTCATAGCAGGCTCCTCTGATAAATTCCTTGTTCCCCTATTTACCTTATTTATTATCAACCCTTCCGTACCTTCAAAATCCCAATCCACCCCAATATCCACAACAAAAACGTCTGCCCCTACGTGCCTTGAAAGTACATTTATACCGGCACCGCCCCGGAGAAAGTTATAAACCATCTCACGGGTTACATCTTTTGGATACGCGCTAATTCTCTCCTCAACTACGCCGTGGTCAGCTGAAAAGACAAACACGGCTTTCTTGTCCAATCTCGGTTTTGTATTTTCTGTAATTGCCACTATACGCCTTGCAAAATCCTCCAGCTTTCCAAGGCTTCCCCTTGGCTTTGTGAGATTATCGAGTCGCGCTTGAGCAAGGGCAATATATTGGATATCCAAGGGCCTTATACGAGAGATAGTTTCCTGAATAAGTTTCATACTCCTCTTCTGTCTCCCCAGATTACCTTGTGAAGCTGAGGCAGAACCCTAACATTTTCCAGTCTGTCATCTAGCACCCTTTGGACAAGCCATTCCAAACTCGTTCCATAGACGGGCTGAAAAATTATATTTGCTCTTATTCGATATTGTTTTAATACCTCTTTTGCGTATTTGTAATCTGCCTCGTCTTTGATAACAAACTTGAGCTGATCCCTGGGACGGAGCCTTTCAAATAGCTCAAATTTCATCCTCCTTTCCATCCCCGAGCCGGGACACTTGCAATCCATACTTATTAGAGAACTATCGGTCCAAAATACGGGTGGTGGTTCTTTGTGCCCGCTCGTTTCAAGTACGATTTCATATCCATCATCGGCCAAAACCTTTGCAAGTGTTTCAAGCTCTTTCTTTTGAATAAGGGGTTCGCCTCCGGTAAAGCAGACCCTTTTGCATTTAAGCCTTTCTATCTCCGCCTTTACCTCTTCAATGGTCATTTCTCTAAAATCCTTACCTTCAACTGCATACATAGAATCACACCACACGCATCTAAGATCACAGGCAAATAAGCGCACAAATACGGTAGGAAGTCCGATCTCCACACCTTCACCTTGAATCGAAAAGAAGATCTCGCTTATTTTCATCCCCTTTTTCCTTTGAGGGGCATGCCGTACCCCCTACCTGGTGGCCAGAATAAGCGGAGAGGGCGAGGGAACCTCGATTGCGGTGACCTTCTTAAACCCTGCTTTCTTGAGCCAATCGCGGTACTCACGCATGGTAAATACGTCTCCATTTTCTGTGTGGAGGAGCATGTTTAGACCAAACACCAGAGGAATCTTGGGGCCAGTCCGCGTATCATTAGGAATCATCTCAGCAATTAAAAGCATACCGCCGTCTTTCAATGCGTTATATGATTTTTTGATCAGTTTCTTGCCCCATCTCTCACCTTCAGAGTGAATTATATGACCGAGAATTACAAGATCGTACTGATTGTGTCCGAAATCCATCTCCCGCAGGTTGCCTTCTATATAACCGTATCTATCGGCAACTCCGAACCGCTCAGCAAATTGCCGAGTAATTGGCGTCACTTCGGGATAATCAACCGCCACGACGTGCGCATCGAGAATCGCCTCTGCAAAGGCAAGCGACCAAGCACCCGAACCAGCCGCGACATCGAGGATATTTTTAATGCGATTCCGGGTTTTCTCAGGCAGGAGGGCAACCGCAGCGCGTGCCACACCAAAGCTCATTGGGAAGATAGAGGCAACGAGTTTAGGAAAAAACTCGCGTCCCTTTTCCTCCTTATCGACGGCATCAACTGGACGGCCGCTTCTAATCACATCTGTAAGCCGTGACCAGTTCTCCCAGATGAGCTTGGTCTCATAGACAAATCCACCCATATAAGATTCTTTGCCACGCACGAGGAACGTTTTAGATACAGGACTAAGCCTATAACTTTCGCCTTTCTTAATCAGGTAACCCATTGCAACAAGGGCATTGAGCAGGTGCTCTATGCCGCGCTCAGAGGCATTGGCCGCGCGGGCAATTTCTTTTGCCGTTCGTTTACCATCTTCTATGTGGGTGAAGACATCGAGTTCAACACCCGCTACCAGCACCTGTGTCTCACGTGCTGCCCACAGGTCCTGTATAATCCGTTGGGGTGTTAAGTTTATTTGAGCCGCTTTCTGTGTCATCAGTTTGTACCTTAATTTATAATTTGAACCCATTTTATCCATAAATCACTTATATGTAAAGAGACACTCCTCATAAATTCTATCACTAATTGACGACGCTATTGAAAGAAGATTTACCAATCACCTTTCATACTCCGTTGGATCCCAGATGTCCGCCTCCTGAAAAGCCCTTTTCCTTTCCCTACAAGAACTGCAAACGCCACAGTGCAATTCTCCACCTCTATAACAAGACCATGTCTCTTTGTATGGAACTCCCAATACGGTTCCAAGCTTAACAATTTCAGATTTATCCATATTAACGAAGGGCGCAGACACAACTAGATAGGGATTATCATTTGCAAGGCGCTCTGCGTGCTCAAAGGCTTCAACAAACTCGCGCCTACAGTCGGGATAAACGCCCCTGTCCGAATGGTGCGCCCCAAAGAAGACGTGGTTTGCCCCTATGCTTACCGCATATCCTATGGCTATTGAGAGGAATATTGAATTCCTGTTTGGAACTATAGTCGTTTTTAGCGTTTCATAGTACTCGGCGGTTTCCGGAACCTCAGGAATCTCCTTCCCCGAATCCGTTAGAGCAGAACCCGAAAGAACCTCTTTTAGGCTCGAAATATCCACAATTTTATGGGCAACGTTCAGGGTATTGCAAACCTTGCGTGCAGACTCAATCTCCCTTTTGTGTTTCTGGCCGTATATAAAGGTGAGAGCATAGGTCTCATAGCCTTCTCGAACGGTTTTATAAATCAGCGTCGAGCTGTCTATTCCTCCCGATACAATAATGACAGCCTTCTTTTTCTCCATGATT
>CAYMEO010000062.1:0-16485 GCA_964389705.1 uncultured Spirochaetia bacterium | reverse complement strand
CCTCTATTTCTCCCATCTTATATACCTTGTGTATATCCTCCGTAATTATAATGTCAGGGGATTCCATATGATCTAACACAAACATACCTATTCTTAAAAAGGGGATTTTAAGACTCGATCCCTTTTTGTAAGTAATTACTTACTTAATTTACCCCCACACATATAGGCTGTCAAGGAGACAAAGACTAAGGTTCTATATCACTGTATCAGCAGATGAAGGAGGTATTTGTAATAATCGTGGGGAGCTAAGAATCACATCTCTCATTAGGGCGTATCATTATCTGAATCGAAACCTTATCAGCCCTGAGATTTGTATTTTTCTATGCCTAGAGGTTTATGGTATCATTTAATATTCAGTCTAATCACTAATATCTATAATGATTCTCTTGCCTTATACAAAAACAAAAGAGGCAATATTATGAAAAAAATGAGAGAGCTTTCCCCAAATGAGGTTTATCGCCCCTGTGATTTAAGAGATTTCAGGTTTAGAACTACAGAAGAGATTACAGGTTTCCCCTCCTCTTCTTTACCTCCATGGTTCTCTAAACGGTTTAGAACCACAAACGGGCTTGTAGGCTGTGAGGATTTCATTGGTCAAGAAAGAGCAGTAAACGCCATATATTTTGGCCTAGGAATAGAGCATCGCGGCTATAATCTCTATCTCGCAGGTCCCCCAGGGGTTGGAAAAACAAGCTCTATAAAGGCCATACTTTCAATGATCTCTAAGAATCGTCCTACACCGGGGGACTGGTGTTATGTCTATAATTTTGAAGACCCAAACACACCCAAATCAATTAACCTTCCAACGGGAATGGGAAAGGTGTTTAAGAAGGATATGGAAGATCTTCTTGAGAGTCTAAAGACCAACATCTCTAAGGCATTCGAGAGTAAGCAATACGAAGAAGAAAGGCAGAGGATTATAAACGAATCTCAGAGGCAAAAAGAGGCCCTTTTTGAGGAGCTTCAGAGGAAAGCCTCGGAAGAGCAGATGCAAATACAGTTTACACCAACTGGGATCGTAACGATTCCGCTTTTTCGCGGAAAACCCCTTACTCAAGAGGAGTACAACGCACTCGACGATGCCCATAAAGAGGAGATGAGAAGGAGAAAAGAGAAGATTGACCAGGAGGTTGGAGAGATATTTAAGAGTGTAAGGAACCTTGAAAGGGAATCCGCAAATAAGCTTAAGGAACTCGAAAAGAAGGTAGCACTTTTTGCAGTAAGAGACCTAATTGATAGCATCAGGGAGAAATATAAGGTCTACCCTGACATAATAGATTATCTGGACATGGTCCAAAAGCACATACTCGAAAATATTGATAACTTCCTGCCTGAGAAGGCCGCAGATACAGCGGGGCCGCTCCCGTTTAAGATTCCTCAGCAAAAGCCAACCTTTACCGAATATCAGGTAAATGTCGTGGTAGATAACTCCAATACCGAAGGAGCACCCGTAATATTTGAATCACATCCCAGCTACACAAACATGTTCGGTTCAATTGAAAGGGAGGTTAGATTCGGTGTTCTCGTTACAGACTTTACTATGATTCGTGCGGGCTCGCTTGCTAAGGCAAACGGTGGTTATCTGGTAGTTGAGGCACTTGATATTCTTAAATACCCATTTGTTTGGGATTCGCTCAAAAGGGTTCTTGAGAACCAGGAATTGAGGATTGAAGACGTATATCAGCAGTATGGGCTTATAGCTACAGTAGGACTGAGACCTGAGCCCATAAAATTGAACATAAAGGTTATAATGACAGGGAGCCTCCAGATTTATCACCTGCTATATGCATATGATGAGGACTTTAGGAAGCTCTTTAAAGTGAAAGCCGATTTTGATTCGGTTGTAGAAAGAACCGATGCAATGGTTTCTCAATATGCCTGTTATATAAAATCCATATGCGATAAAGAGCACCTCAAACACTTCGATACAAGCGGGATTGAAAGAGTAATTGAATATTGCTCAAGACTCGCAGGGGATCAGAATAAACTGTCTACTCAGTTTGGAGCCGTCTCCAAGATTGTAATAGAGTCAAGCTACTGGGCGAGCTTAGACGACAGTAGATATGTAACTCGAAAACATGTAGAAAAGGCGATTGATGAGAAGATCTATAGGTCAAACATGATTGAAGAAAAGATTCGCGAGATGATAGCAGAGGGAATGATACTGGTAGACACTAAAGGCGCGGTAGTAGGACAAATTAACGGACTCGCTGTCTACAATCTGGGTGATTATGCCTTTGGAAAACCATCCAGAATTACATGCGAGACCTTTATGGGGGCAGAGGGCGTTGTCAACATTGAAAGGAAGGCGAGTCTAAGCGGCAACATTCACAACAAGGGCGTTCTTATTCTAAGCGGATACATTGGGGCAAAGTACGCCCAAAATAAACCTCTTAGCCTCTCGGCAACCCTATGTTTTGAGCAGAGCTACGATGTGATAGAGGGTGACAGCGCGTCTGCCGCAGAGCTTATTGCCATAATATCAAGCCTCTCAGAAGTTCCAATCAGGCAGAATCTAGCCGTTACGGGTTCTGTAAACCAGAAAGGACAGATTCAGCCTATAGGCGGGGTAAATGAAAAGGTCGAAGGGTTTTATCACGTATGCAAAGCCCACGGCTTAACCGGAGATCAAGGCGTAATAATACCACATCAAAATGTAAGGAACTTGATGCTAAAAAGAGAAGTCGTTGAGGCTATAAGGGATGGTAGGTTTCACATCTATCCCGTAGAGACTATTGATCAAGCGGTAGAGATTATAACGGGAATGGAATCAGGTGAAAGAGACTCTAGTGGAAGATTTAAGGAGGGAACAGTCAACTACCTCGTTGATAAACGCTTAGGGGAGTTCGTTGAGGAGTTCAGAAAGCTTGGTGCAAGAGAAAGAGCGGAAAAAAGAGAGGAAGAGTTAGAAGGAAATCCATAAGGATTGTTCTAAAGAATTAAGACCCCTAAAGGGTCTAAAATAACAATATATGATAAATGCTATTTTGTCGAGAATCCAGCTTAAGTATCCTGAGCATACATTTAAAACTTCCAAATGGAGAAGAGAAGATCATTGAAATTAATCCGGGAGAGGCCTTCGGTAGGGGAAATCAGCCATCTACTAGGCTTTGTATTAAGGCAATAGAGAACACATTTAAAAAGAGGAAGGTAGATAGAGTCTTAGACGTAGGATGCGGAACCGGTGTGCTTGCACTTTGCGCCGCTGCACTAGGAGCCAATACGGTTTTGGCCCTGGATGTTGATCCCGTAGCTGTGAAGGAGGCTAAAATAAACGTTAAAAGGAATGGGTTTTCCAATATTCGAGTTGTGCATGATTCTTTGAAAAGCATTGATGATAAATTTGACCTCGTAGTTGCCAATCTTGGAACAACTGAGATACTCAACATAAGTGAGTATCTCAAATCCAGTTTAAAAAGCGATAGTCTGCTAATAGTCTCTGGAATTTGGCTAACGGGACAAAAAGAGATGGTAGCTCATAGGTTTCGAGAGCTAAACCTCCTCCTGGATGAGGAACTATCAGAAGGAGGATGGATTGCTCTATTGTTTAAGTCGAGTTAGATAATTCAACTCATGAAAAAATCTAAAACACAATTCCAATTTATATGTCAGAACTGTGGCAATTCATCACCACGGTGGTTGGGGAAGTGCCCGGCCTGCGGCCAGTGGAACTGCTATGTTGAAGAAAGGGTAATAAGCGAGAAGAAAAGCCATGGAAGGATTTCTCGTAACTCCTCTTCTGTTGTCATTACACAAATAAAAAGCACAAAGGAAGAGAGAATCGCAACGGGAATCGGAGAACTAGACAGGGTTCTTGGAGGTGGATTCGTTCCTGGCTCACTTGTGCTTGTAGGAGGCGATCCTGGGATTGGAAAATCCACACTCGCTCTTGAAATGGTAAACAATGTAAGTCTCTCTAAAAGGAGCGTTCTCTATGTTACGGGCGAAGAATCCCCGGAGCAGGTAAAGATGAGAGCCGAGCGAATGGGTGTGGGCTCCGATAGGCTCTTTGTTTTTGCAGAAACCTCCGTAGAGAACATACTCGATGAGATAGGGAGGCTTTCACCAAAACTCGCGGTAATTGATTCGATTCAGACCATATACACTGAGGATCTTCCCTCCGCTCCGGGGAGTGTAGGACAGATAAGGGAGAGCGCAGCAAAGATTATGCAATATGCAAAGACAAACGGTACGGCGGTTTTTCTTATCGGTCACGTGACAAAGGAGGGAACCATTGCCGGACCAAAGGTTCTAGAGCACCTTGTAGATACGGTGCTCTATTTTGAAGGCGGGAGAGAGCACTCCTATAGAATCCTAAGGGCTGTAAAAAATAGATTTGGCTCAACAAATGAGATCGGCGTATTTGAGATGCATGAGAGCGGACTTGAAGAGGTAAAAAATCCATCAGAAATATTCCTCTCCGAACGCCCCGCAAACGCCCCAGGCTCAGTTGTCATTCCAAGCCTTGAGGGCACAAGACCAATCTTAGTAGAGATTCAGGCCCTGGTTTCACCGTGCAATTTCGGTGTGCCCAGAAGAACAACTATAGGGCTTGATTATAACCGCGTCTCTCTTCTTGCCGCAGTGCTAGAGAAGAGGGCAGGGTTAAGAATCTCAGGCCACGATATATTCATGAATGTTGCAGGCGGAGTGAGAATTGAGGAACCTGCGATTGACCTTGGAATCAGCGCCTCTCTCGCATCGAGTCTCTTAAATAAGCCGATCGAATCCGATATAGTCGTGTTTGGTGAAATCGGCCTTGCCGGTGAAGTGCGGGGCGTCTCTCAGGTTGAACTCAGGCTCAAGGAGGCCGAGAAACTGGGGTTTCGTAAATGCGTCCTTCCCCGAATAAACCTTGAGAGACTCAAGCACTTGGACACCAGCATCTCCCTTATTGGGGCAGTATCAATTGAAAAGGCAATTGAGGCGTTGTTTTAATTAACGCGTTTCAATGAATCGGAGCATAACCAACGGTTATTTCACCTTTTACCGTCATAATCCCATAAGGAGTAATTCTGACCTCATTGGAGGATTTCTCGTGTTTAATCAACTCAGCGCGAGATAGAGTCTCTACAATAAGCTCAGTTTCAAACTCATCATATTCTAGCTCTTCGCCAATCTCATACATGCTAAATTGCTTAGATTGATCACCGTCAGATAGGTCATATAGCTTGGAAAGAAAATTAACGGCCTTTTTCTGAATCCCATCTACCTTCTCCTCTTCATATTCATAACTGCCCCATAAAGGACGTGCGAGATCAGTTGGTCTCAGTAGATGAGACCAGAGACGGTAAAATTCACTTAAGGTTTCGTAGGTTAGGTGTACAGCAGTTTTTAGAAATTCGATATTATCCCTATATACCTCTAGAACCAGACTCATTTTTTCACCTCTTTTGATATATGGTTGGTAACACCTAAATAGAAGAGCCGCTCAGACAGGAAAATGAGGAATTTAACATGTATATTATTATAACCAAAAAATCACAAAAATCTACTTATCCCGATAGATCCTTCTCTAACAAATATGCAAGCAATACTTTCATTTTGCCAGCTCCTAAGTTGACATCCAAACTCATTAATCTAAATTTAAACCCATGACTAAAACCCAAATCAGTTTATCTCCCATAGGAGTATTCGATTCTGGCATCGGTGGGCTTACGGTTGTAAGGGAGATTCTGAAAAGGCTTCCGAATGAGAATCTCATTTATCTAGGCGATACGGCCAGGGTTCCTTATGGAACAAAATCCAGCCGAACTGTGATTGCGTATTCGGAAGGCAATGCCAGATTTCTATTATCAAAGGGCATCAAGCTCTTAGTTGTCGCATGCAACACCGCCTCTGCCGTTGCGCTTCCGAGCCTGCGATGGGATTTTGAAATCCCAGTAATAGGGGTAATCGAACCGGGAGCAAGAAAGGCAGCCAGAGTCACTAGGACAGGAAAAGTGGGGGTGATAGGGACACCTTCAACGATAAGAAGCAATGCATACAAGAAGGCCATAGAAAATATTTCCCCTGAAATAGAGGTCTATTCTAAAGCCTGTCCTCTTTTTGTTCCACTCGCTGAAGAGGGCTGGACTTATGGAGAGATTGTGGAGATTGCGGCGAAAGAATATCTAGAGGACTTGAAAGAATCCGGGATTGATGTTCTCATACTTGGCTGTACCCATTATCCGCTTCTCAAATCCACAATTCAAAATGTTATTGGAAAAGGAGTCACACTTGTAGATTCCGCCGAAGAGACTGCTTCAGAGATAGAAAGGATTCTTAGAGAAAACAACATCTCAAACAAAAATTTTGCCTCTCCTCAAAAGGAGTTCTATCTCACAGATGTCTCAGAAACCTTCATTTCTATCGCAGAGAGATTTCTAGGTGAGAAAATAGAGCGGGTTGAACAGGTGGATATATAAAAATAGGGGCACATTGCAATGTGCCCCTAAAATCGTGTTTATCAAAAAATAAAAACTACTGCTGTGCAAGGAGCTTCTTAAACTCTTCTGTAAGCGCAGGAACTATCTGAAATAGGTCTCCTACAATACCATAGTCGCATTTCTGGAAGATCGGTGCATCTGGGTCTTTATTTATTGCTACAATTACCTTAGATGAACCCATTCCAGCAAAGTGCTGAACTGAGCCTGAGATTCCAACCGCAATGTAAAGGGTGGGAGAGACGACCTTTCCGGTTTGTCCAACCTGCATGGCATAGGGAACAAATCCAGCATCTACTGCTGCACGTGATGCGCCTGCTGCAGCGCCTATTGCATCGGCAAGCTCAAATATGAATTTGAAATTATCTCCACTTCCCATTCCACGCCCACCAGAGACAATTCTATCGGCCTCTGTTAACTCAGGCCTCGTGGACTCTTTTCTTTTAACCTCTATAATCTTTGTTTTTATGTCTTCGGGCTTAAGGCTAACCGATTCATTCACAACCTCCGGATTCTTTGGCTCTTCTTCGGGCTTAAATACATTCGGCCTGATTGTCACCATCATGGGCTTATGATCAAGGAACTCCACTGTGGCAATGGACTTTGCAGAGTACATATATCGCTTAATCTTTAATCTCTTATCATCTGTAAGGTCTAAATCAATTGCGTCCATTGTGAGTCCTGCCCCTACAAGGGCCGCAACCCTTGGAAAAAAATCCTGACCAACAGATGTGTTTCCCGTAATTACAATGGGCGGTTGGTGTTTTTTAATTAAATCTGCAAGTGCAATTGCATATCCCTCAGGAGTATAGTCCTTTAAGAGTTCATTATCCACAACATAAACCTTCTCAGCTCCATACTTTCCCAGTTCCTGGGCAAGCCCCGAAACTCCTGAGCCAAGGAGGACACTGCATAACTGACCTCCCAGTTTTGGAACGAGCTTTCTACGCGCCTCGGATAATGCCTCAAATGTTGCCTTTCTAACCTTTCCATCTATTGTGATGTCGGCTACTACCCAAATTTCATTGCTCATTTCCTTACCTCCTTTTAACGAACAACTCAATTTAGCCACGAATTGAGATGAATGGGGCAAGCAGAATGCAGAGGCTTGGTTTTTTTCCTGTATTCTGCCTACTGTTTGCTGTATTCTTCTTTTCGCATATATTCCCTTTACTCGTGACTAATGATCCTCATATCAAATCACTTTGGCTTCTTCTCTAAGAAGCCTTACAAGCTCACGTGCCGCTTCCTGAGTCTCAGCCCCCTTGATTATTTTGAGCCTCCGCTGTACCTGGGGAACCTCAAGCTTTGTAATCCTGAGTCGTGCCCCGGCTTGGCCAAGGGATTCTTTAGTAAGACCTAACGCCTCGAGGTTAATTTTATCAGGTGTGACCTCTTTTACCTCTTTTTTCTTTGCCTTCATAATTCCAGGAAGCGATGCATATCTCGGTTCATTGAGCCCCCTTTCACACGTTATAAGGGCTGGAAGTGGAACCTCAACTATAACCTGTCCACCTTCAACCTCTCTCTGGCATGTTACCTTTTTTCCGTCTGGGGATACTTGCATCTTGGTTACTATTGCAACATGAGGAACTCCTAGCTCCTCTGCCACCTGAATTCCAATTTGACCTGTTTCCTCATCAATCATCTTCTTTCCAGTGAGTATCAAATCGAATCCACCCAGGTTTTTAATCTCAGCTGCAATCACCTTTGCACTCGCATAAGAATCTGTGAACGCGAAACTCTCATCCTTTATGTGCACTGCTCTATCTGCACCCATCGCAAGCCCAGTGCGAAGAGCCTCGACGCATCTTGCAGGCCCCATCGTAATGAGAATTACCTCACCCGTTTTGAGATTCTCCTTAATTTTAATTCCCTCTTCAATTGCAAATTCATCGTAGGGATTTACAATCCATTTTATCCCTTCTGTATCAATTGAATTTCCGGTTGATGCAACCTTAATCTTTGCCTCAGTATCCGGAGTTTGCCTAACGATAACGACAATCTTCACCGCACTCTCCCTCCTATTTTTAATAGTATTTCAAAATCCCTTATGATCCAGGGCTAATCTACGTATAATCAGACCTACACCAGAGTAGAATACCGCCTCCTTTCATAATAATTTATTAAAGCCGCCCAAGGATTCCAACGAGCCCGGAGATTACTTACTTTGTATCTTCCAGGATAAAGGTAATCTTGACATGCGCCCTGTATTCAGTAATCTTTCCATTCTCTATATGTGCATTCATCTTAACAACCTCTAGACCTGTAAGATTGCGCAGAGTCTTGTTTGCTCTTTTCAGAGCACTATGAACCGCATCTTCCCAAGATTTGCTGGATGCTCCGATCACTTCGGTTACTCGTGCTACAGCCATATCACACTTCCTCCGGTTAGGTTAATTTCAATCCAAATCTATCCCAACTTGGCAGAATTACCTAGTTTGAAAAGATAGCAAAGCATCTAAACCAGGCTCTTTTCTATATTTTTATTTTTATTTGGGGTAAAAGACACCACAATGTAACGGATTGAGGGTTGATTGTCAAGTAAAATAGGTCTCGTAAAGAGATAGAAAAAGCTACTGACAAGAGACCTCCACTGCCCCTTTTACAAAGAAGATTAAAGCAAATGATAGGTCAGCTTTAAAACATATTCAGCCGCCCCAGATTATCTAAATTACAAATCCAAAATTAAGCGCAAAGAATGGGGTAAAAAAGAATGGGTCAAACACAAGCGGACAGGGTATAATAGGGCCAAACACAACCGGAAAAACAACTGGAGTAAAAAAGAACGGGCTGAAACCAAACGAGGTTACGAATATATCTATATCTCTTTCCCTAAAGAACGGACGATGTTCAAAAAACTCCTCTCTAAAGTGGCGGTGCTCAAACTCTCTGAACTCGTGACCTTCACGAAATCTCAGCCGATCATTAAACCCATGCCTTTCAACACCGAAATTATGGGCATCGCTTAATCTACTAAAACTATTAAGGCTATGTGTAGCAGTACTATTATGAATATTAACCGTTCTATTAATAGGCATCTGTCTTTCCATAATAAGGTTACGATTGCCCATCACCATACCAGAATTATGAAACGTTCTTACCATGCTAAGGCCATGATTACTCATACCAAAACTGCGATTACCCATACTAAAATTATGGAAGGACCCCGTCATACCGAAGCCGCGGTTAGCCATACCAAAACTATGCATAGAGCCCACATGCATAAATCCTCCTCCACCAAACCCTCCCCGACCACCGAAGGCTCTAGCAGAGCTCATACCTGGAGTTGCCAGAATAAAGGTTAAAACAATTATTAGAGAAATAAAGATTTTTTTCATAGCCGTACACCTCCCCATTTAATATTTTAAACAGCCATCAATTCAATTTCAAGCAAAACCACAAGCCCCATTCATTAAGTTAAGATGACAGGTCCTTGAGATAGATTCAGAGATACTAAAATTTCCTTCCTGTGATCAGGCCGCTTATCCCTCAAAAATGGTTTTATTAGAAACCAAAAGCTTTGCCTCTGTTGTCGCTACAGTCGTACCATTTTGATTTTTAATCTCTCCAGAGAGCGAAACCAATCCCCCATCGAGTTTTGGCTTTGCATCAAGGCCCTTTACCTCCCACTCCATTGAGATTGTATCTCCTGGATAAACAGGTGCGGTGAATTTTATAGAGGCCTCAACTGTTGATATATCTGTGTCATGAAAAACATTGCTATAGACCCCAACCATAAGGCCAAATGTAAGTGCTCCATGGGCAATCCTTCTTCCAAACCTAGATGTTTTCATAGCCGGCTCATTTGTATGAAGGGCATTGAAGTCGTGAAATAGCCCCGCCGCCTTTACAATATGTGCCTCACTTATTGTGATGCTCTCTTTAAACTTATCCCCGATTTTAAGCTCATTAAAGGCTTTTCCCTTACGAATCATAAGGCACCTCTCTTTTTATGAAATTGTATAACCTACATCCTTTTTCTATCCCTCAATGCCTTGCCCAGTGTTATCTCATCTATGTATTCGATATCGCCCCCGACAGGGATTCCGTGCGCTATACGGGTTACGTCAATCCCAAAGGGCTTTATGAGTCTTGCAAGATATAGAGCCGTGGCTTCACCCTCTACGCTTGTATTTGTGGCGATTATTACCTCCTTTATATCCCCGTCCCTCAGCCTAGATATGAGTTCTTTTATCCTTAAATCTTCAGGACCTATTCCTTCAATTGGAGAAATCACTCCATGAAGGACATGGTACTTTCCGCTAAACTCCGCGCTCCTTTCGATTGCAATCAAATCTACCGGTTTTTCGACAACACAGATCGTAGTTCTATCCCTTTCCTCGTCTTTGCATATAGTGCATAGATTATCTGATGTAAAGCTGTAGCAAATTGGACATAGACCAACCTTATTTTTTGTATCAATTATTGATCTTGCGAGCCTCTCTGCATAATCCCCCGGAGCCCGGAGAATGTAAAATGCGAGTCTTGTCGCGCTCTTCTCCCCTATTCCTGGAAGCTTTGAGAGTGCATCAATAAGCCTCAAAATCGGCTCCGGCAAACCAGTGCGTCTCATTTTCTGATTACTTAGCCACAAAATTCTAAATTTTATTCGTGTGTATCCGTATTCACTTGTGGCTAATTCCTTCTTAAATAAGCCCTGGAGGAAGTCCAAATCCCGCAGCAGCCTTAGAGATTTCTTCTTTCATAATCTCTCTTCCTCTGCTAAGTGCCTCATTTACCGCCGCTGTGACCAAATCCTGGAGCATCTCAATATCGCCCCCGCTTATTACCTCAGGCTCAATCTTTATTGAAATCACCTCGCCCTTTGCCTTTGCAACTGCCGTTACCATCCCGCCACCTGCCGAGGCTTCGACAATCTTTTCTCCTGCCTCAGCCTGAAGCCTCTCGATCTGCTCTTTCATCTTTTCGGCCTGCTTTAACATACTCTGAATGTTTCCCCCGAATTTCATAGCCTCACTCCTTGCCATTTAATTTCTTTACTTCAACCACTCTCCCCCTCAAAATCCTCACAACGTCCTGCACAATTGGGTCTTCTTGTATTTCTGCCTTATCTTTTGCGTTCCGTTCCCTTAAAGACTGATAGCCAACCTCTGAGGTAGACAAAGATTTTACCTCAATCCTAATCTTTAAATCCCGCTTAAAGAATTCCTTTGAGAGCCTCTTTAGATTTTCCTGAGCGTCCTGACGTGATAGGTAATCAGAATGAATTGACGGAGAGAAGAATTCAATATCTAAGCTTCTATTGTCGAATCTAATTTTACTTGCCTGTTCCAAATGCATTGCCGTAATAGGCTTCTTTGACTTTACAAATCTCACAAAATCCTCTAAGTCTGGGCTCGAAGAATCCAATTTGCTCTCCTCTGAGCCCGCAGAAATATCATTAAAGCCGGATGTCATTTTTTTTTCCTCTTGATCCTTCTGCATTTCGCCTTCTTGATATTTCGAATGCGATGCACTGACCCCGATTCTTTCTGAGAGTTTCTCAAGCTTAATGAGAATCTCATCAATTGGAACTACTGTATGAATAGTAGAGAGCTTCACAAGTGTTGCCTCGAGTGCCATCCGAGGATAAAATGACCTTTGAACTCCTTCTGCCCCCTCAATCATAAGTTTGAACATCATCTCAATAGACTCAATACTCTGGCCTGTAGAAATCCGCTCAATCTCCCTTTTTTCCTCATCTGAAAGATCCGAGACAATGTTACCCCCGCACGTTCTAATCAGAAGCACATTCCTTATCGCCTTCAATAAATCCTCTGCAAACCGCTTGGGACTTATTCCCTTTTCGCTTACCTCATCTATGATTTCAATGCATCTTTTGGGATTTCTATTAAATATCGCCTCGAGTGTGGATTTTAAAAGCGATTTATCTGATATACCGAGGATTCTTGAGGCCTCCTCATGCTTAATCTCCACGCCAAAAGTCGCAATGAGCTGATCGAGAATACTGAGGGCATCGCGAAGACTTCCATCTGCCTCTTGGGCCACGAGATAGAGCGTCTCATCAGAGATTTTTATCCCTTCAGAATGGGTAATAAACTCGATTCTCTCTTTTATCTGTAATGTTGAGACCTTCTTAAAGTCGTATCTCTGACAGCGTGAGAGAATAGTTGCGGGAATCCTGTGTGCCTCGGTTGTAGCAAGTATAAAGAGCACCCGCGGTGGAGGCTCTTCAAGGGTCTTAAGAAGGGCATTAAAGGCAGCCTGAGAAAGCATGTGGGCTTCATCAATTATGTAAGTCTTTGTTTTTCCAGATGAAGGAATATACTTTATATTCTCAATGATTTCTCTTACATCATTCACCCCGGTATGAGAGGCAGCATCAATCTCGATTACATCAAGGGATTTCCCCTCGGATATTTCCCTGCAAAATACGCACACGGAGCATGGCTCAGGAGTAGGGCCTCTTTCACAGTTGAGGGACTTGGCTAAGATCCTTGCAGTAGTTGTCTTTCCGACCCCTCTAGGGCCTGAAAGAATAAGGGCATGTGCGATCCTTTCCATAGATAAGGCGTTTTTAAGCGCCTGACTGATATATGGCTGACCTATAAGTTCATCAAATGTCTTAGGTCTCCACTTTCTGGCAAGCACAAGGTAAGAGGACATTCCGGTCACCATAAGACCAGCGGGCTAGGTTTGCCGCAACGCACAAGAGGTCTTGCTACCGTTGCTCCCTTCCGGGCCTGGCGGGGTTTACAAGTTCCTGCCGTGCGGGCCTAGCCGCTGGAACCCAGCTAATTATTTCATATGGCGGAGAGGGTGGGATTCGAACCCACGAGGGAGTTTTATCCCCCTACACGCTTTCCAGGCGTGCACCTTAGGCCGCTCGGTCACCTCTCCCACAAATTAAATTTTTCTCAACAAGATTCTAACATTAAGGACTGAGATGTTCAAAACCTTTTGGACTGATTTGAGTAAAAATCTATAATAGGAGATAAAAACCTTACCGCTTGGCTCATTCCTTTGTTTCTCCCGAAACCTCGTCGGCCTGTTTTTCCATTGTATCGGCCCTTTCCTTGGACTTCTCCTGTATTCCTTTTGCCTTTTCTATAGGTCCAATTATTGCATTTTCCACTACTCCAGCCCCCTTTTTCTCTCCCTTATTTTCCGCTTTCCTTGTACATGAAACGTAGGATAAACAGACAAATAAAACTAAGATAGCCAATATGATCCTTCTCATTATCCCATTTCTCCCATTGTTTAACCGACTTTTGATTACCCAGGTGTGCATAAATTATACAGCTATTTATGCCCTATGGATGTCTCCAAACACTGGATTTATGTTTGGATACAAGCCGAGCTAACTACGCAAAGCCTAAGGTCAATATTTGAAACCGATGTCTAACAATCAAAACCCGTTCTTACTTTCCTTTATAATCACATTTACAAAGATCTTGCCTTATATGTGCAATTACATTCCAAATATCATCTTTTGACAGAGTCCCTCCCCAAGCCGGCATAAGAGGAGATCTCCCAACGGATGCGCCGCCCTCGCTTATAACCTTAAACAGGTGCTCATTACTAAGCGTGGACATGTAGCTCGCATCAGTTAAATTTCTCGGTTTCGGATTAAATGATGCCCCTGCGGGACCGTCCCCTTTGCCTTCGGGGCCATGACATGGCGAGCACTTATCCATAAATATTGCCCTGCCCTTTGTTGGATCACCCTTTGCTTCAGCAACCGTCTTTTCTTTTGAGACCTCTTCTCTAGGTGTTGCTTTAGGTTCTTCTTTCATCTCTGCGCTGATCGTTTCCTTTATCTTTGCATCGGGTCCCTTCACCCCTCCTATGTCCCTTTCTCTATTGCAAGAGACGATAAATACAGATAGCAGTAGGAAACAGACTAGAACAGCAAAAATCAACACAGACCTTCTCATCGTCTTTTCTCCTTTAATCTCAGGTTTAATTAAATTTTATACATAATATAACAGATAGACTTTCTTACCACCAAAATCCTAAGAGGATAGCTTTGTTGTGAATGCTTATTTTAGGTGGAATAATAATCAAGGCAAATCGCAACGAGTATAGAGGAGAAAAACCATGAATTTCATCCATCTCTCAATAAGCAAAGACATCGCTACAATAGTTCTTAACCGTCCGAAGGTAAATGCCATAAACGAGGCTGTAGTGGAAGAACTAAGTGGGTGCCTTCAAAGAGTAGCCGATGATTCCAATGTTAAGTCTGTGATTTTAACCGGGGAGGGAAGTTTTTTCTCCTTTGGATTGGATGTTCCAGAGTTTTTGAGTTATTCAAAGGACTCATTCATCAAATTCCTCACCAAATTCACCGATCTTTATAGGTATATCTTTCTGTTTCCAAAGCCCGTTGTGGCGGCTCTAAATGGCCATACCATAGCCGGGGGATGTATGATTGCTATAGCATGCGACTATCGTCTTATGGCCTCAGGAAAGGCTAAGATTTCTCTAAACGAACTGACATTCGGCTCAACCGTCTTTGCGGGAAGCGTTGAGATGCTCAGGTTTTTAATCGGTGGAAGGAACGCAGAAGTCGTACTCTATACAGGCACCATGTACTCGGCAGAGGAGGCAAAGGGGTTGGGATTAATTCACGAAGTAGTCTCCAAAGAGGATCTTCGCGATGCCGCTCAAAGGATTGCCGAAGATTTCGCAAGGAGGGGTAGCCACGCATTTGAAAGCGTAAAGATGCTCATTCGAAAACAGACAGGAGAGGAAATGAATCGCAAGGAAAATGAATCAATCCTCGAGTTTGCAGATATATGGTACTCTGAAGGTACACGGAAAAATTTAGAGAATATAAAGATCTATTAGTCTCTACCAAAATCAAAGCCATACCTATGTTGAGATCGGTCAGAGGAGATAATATAATTGATAATCTTATGTTAACAAGAATATATAGAAAACAACCTCCGAATTATATATCAGACCCCAAATGGGTTATTCCCCGTAAGGATTTTGTGCCGGCATATATGCGCACCTACGAAACCGATAAACATATAATGAAGAAGAAGGTAGAAGAGGCCCTTCAAATACTTGAGAGATGTGAGGTCTGTCCGCGCAACTGTCACATCAACCGACTTGAAAATAAAACGGCCGTATGTAGAACCGGTCGTTATGCCTATGTTGCCAGTGCATTTCCACACTTCGGCGAAGAGGACTGCCTAAGGGGTTGGCGCGGCTCCGGAACAATCTTCTTCTCTTTTTGCAACCTAAAATGCGTTTTCTGTCAAAACTTTGATATATCTTGGGAAGGCAACGGAAAGATACTAACTCCGATAGAACTCGCAAGGGTTATGATCTCTCTTCAAGAAGAGGGTTGCCACAACATAAATTTTGTTACCCCAGAGCACGTTGTTCCACAAATTATGGAGGCAATTCCACTGGCCATTGAAATGGGATTAAGATTGCCGATTGTATATAATACAAGTGCATACGACTCCTTCCATTCACTCAGGATAATGGATGGCATAGTCGACATATATATGCCCGATTTTAAGTTCTGGGATAGAAAACTCTCTTTTCTCTACATGGCGGCAGAAGACTATCCAGATGTTGCACGCGCCGCAATAAAGGAGATGCACCATCAGGTAGGCCCGCTTAAATTTGATGAAAATGGCCTGGCCCTACACGGGGTTCTCGTTCGTCACCTCGTTATGCCAAACCGGGTTACTGGTATACGCCAGATCTGCCGATTCATTGCAAATGAGGTATCTAGAGATACATATATAAACATCATGAACCAATACAGGCCAGAGGGCAGGGTTTTAAAGGTTCCACTAAGATACGAGGACATTAGTCGTCCCACCACCTATGCCGAATATGAAGAAGCATTAAAGATAGCGCGTGATGAGGGCCTGTATCGTTTCGATGTCAGATGGATGCACTAACTTTAATTTCCTCCCCAACTCCTATTTACACAGAGTTTAGTTAATTCTAGGCCCCTTGTTTGATTGACACTACCAAAACCAGTAAACTAAGTAACAAAAATCCTTAAGAGCGGGGTGATGAGAGTATGGGTATAAATATGACCCCTGAAGAAATCAAGGTATTCTTAGCC
>CAYMEO010000061.1:8029-16896 GCA_964389705.1 uncultured Spirochaetia bacterium | reverse complement strand
TAATATCCTAAATTGGGTCTCAGCCATCTCTCAATGACTTCCACAGCCATATTCTTGCGCCTGGCGTAGTCCTTAACCTGGTCGCGGTCTATCTGCCCCACATGGAAATATCTCGACTCCGGATGGGCAAAATACCAGCCTGAAACAGAGCTAGGAGGGTTCATAGCGAAGTTTTCAGTAAGACTAATTCCCGTATTTCTCTCTACTTCGAGAAGTTCCCAAAGCAGGCTTTTCTCAGTATGGTCTGGGCAGGCAGGATAGCCCGGAGCAGGGCGGATTCCCCTATATTTTTCTCTAATCAGGTCTTCAGAAGAGAGATTTTCATCCTTGCCATATCCCCAAATTATCCGGGCTTTTTTGTGCATCATCTCGGCAAGGGCCTCTGCAAAACGGTCGCCGAGTGCTTTAACCATTATAGCATAGTAATCATCATTTTTAGCTTTGAAAGCATTTGCGAAATCCTCAACCTCTTTGCCAACGGTTACTGCAAAACCCCCTATGTAATCTCTGCAGCCTGAATCTCTGGGCGCAACAAAATCCGCAAGACAGTAATATATTCCCTCTTCACCTTTTTCCTTTTGCTGGCGGAGGAAATGGAAAACCCCTAAAACCTCTTTACGCGACTCATCAATATAAACCTCAATATCATCACCGATGCTATTTGCAGGCCAGAAGCCGAGAACCGCACGTGCCCTAAAGCGTTTATGCTTGATGATTTCTTTCAGTAGTTTCTGGGCATCTTCATAGAGTTCACGGGCCTGTATACCGTAATCCTTATGTTCAAAAATCTTCGGATAAACCCCCTTGAGTTCCCATGCCCAAAATAGCGGAGACCAGTCAATGAAGGGAACAATCTCTTCAAGTGGTATGTTATCTAAGATCTGTAAACCCAGCTTCTCAGGTACATCAATCCGTATGTTCTTCCAATCCGTTTTAAATCCCTTAGCACGAGCCTCCTCTATCGAGACAAATCTTCTACCACTCCTACCAGAGTATTGTTGTCTCTGCTTTTCTTGTTTATCACGGACCTGGGCCGCATAGTTATCCACTTTCTCTGGATTAAGTAGGTTATTGCAAACACCGACAACAAGAGAGGCATCTTGGACGTGCTCGACAATACCGCTATATTGAGGAGCAATTTTAATCGCGGTATGGGCCTTGCTTGTTGTAGCCCCACCGATAAGAAGCGGTATCTTAAAACCCTGCCTCTCCATCTCAGAGGCATTGTAGACCATCTCATCAAGTGAGGGCGTTATAAGACCACTCAGCCCCACAATATCGGCTTTTACCTCTCTAGCGGTATTCAGAATCTTTTCGCATGGAACCATGACGCCGAGATCAATGACTTCATAATTATTACACGCAAGGACTACGGAGACGATGTTCTTTCCAATATCATGCACATCGCCCTTAACGGTGGCTATAACAAACCTACCCCGAGGCCGTACACCTTGAGTTTTGGCTTTTTCAGCCTCCATAAATGGCTGGAGATAAGCCACGGCCCTTTTCATAACGCGAGCACTCTTGACAACCTGAGGAAGGAACATCTTTCCGGCTCCAAAGAGGTCTCCAACAATCTTCATTCCATCCATAAGAGGACCCTCTATAACATCGAGCGGCTTTCCGTATTGCTGCCTGGCCTCTTCAGTATCCTGTTCTATATAATCCATAATCCCATTGACAATGGCATATGAGAGACGTTCATTTACGGTGCCGCTTCGCCATGATTCTTGATCCTTAGCCTTGGCTTTTTCCGCACTTTTTATCTTCTCTGCATATTCAATTAGGCGTTCAGTTGCATCGGGTCGTCGGTTGAGAATAACATCCTCAACTAATTCAAGTAGTTCTTTATCAATATCCTCATAGACAGCGAGCATCCCGGCATTAACAATTCCCATATCGAGTCCTGCTTTAATGGCGTGATATAAAAAAGCAGAGTGCATGGCCTCACGAATCACATTGTTGCCTCGAAATGAGAATGATATATTGCTTATTCCTCCGCTTGTGCGCACCCCAGGGCATGTAGCTTTGATCTCGCGCACAGCTTCAATAAAGTCCACTGCATAATTGTTATGCTCTTCAATACCTGTAGCCACAGTAAGTACATTGGGATCAAATATAATATCTGTCGGATCCATACCAACCCTTTCAGTAAGGAGCTTATATGCGCGCTGGCAGATGCGAACCTTATCGGCCTTATTTGCCGCTTGCCCCATTTCATCAAAAGCCATAACCACTACGGCAGCACCATAGCGCATTGCAAGTTGTGCCTGATGAAGGAATTTTTCCTCACCCTCCTTTAGGCTTATAGAATTCACAATACATTTGCCCTGAACACAACGAAGACCGGCTTCAATAACAGACCACTTGGAGCTATCAATCATTATGGGAACACGAGCAATATCAGGTTCGGAGGCAATCAGGTTTAGGAATCGCGTCATACAGGCCTCGCCATCTAGTAGGGCCTCGTCAAAGTTAACATCAATGATATTTGCTCCGTTTTCCACCTGCTGCCTTGCTACAGCAAGTGCCCCATCAAAGTCACCAGCCTTAATGAGTTTTGCAAATTGAGGAGATCCAGTCACATTCGTGCGCTCGCCAATCATGATAAAGGAATCACCTTCAATCTTCAGTGGCTCAAGACCGCTAAGACAAGTTGCAGGTGGGTGTTTGGGAACCCTGCGTGGTGGAATATTCTTAATTCTTTCTGCAATGGCGCTTATATGTTCCGGCGTCGTTCCGCAACATCCGCCGACAATATTGATGAATCCGCTTCGTGCAAACTCTTCAAGAAAACCAGATGTAATCTCAGGGGTCTCATCATAACCTGTATTACTTAAAGGATTGGGCAGTCCAGCATTTGGATAGCAACTTATATAACAATCTGCAATTCTGGAAAGCTCACTCACATAGGGACGCATCTGTTTTGCACCTAAGGCACAATTGATTCCCACACTCAACGGCTTAGCGTGCATAATGGAATACCAGAAAGCCTCAACCGTCTGCCCTGAGAGTGTACGTCCTGAAGCATCCGTAATTGTTACAGAGATCATAACCGGGAGACAAACGCTGTACTCATCAAAGAATTTCTCTATGGCAAAAATGGCAGCTTTAAGGTTGAGAGTGTCGAACACCGTCTCAGGTAAAAGTATATCTACCCCTCCATCAACAAGTCCTCTTACCTGTTCATAGTATGCATCAACTAGTTCTTGGAAAGTAATGGCGCGGAATGAGGGATTATTAACGTCAGGGGACATTGATGCCATCTTATTTGTTGGCCCTAGGGACCCGGCGACAAAGCATTGGCGTCCTGGATTCTTAGCCATGAATTCATCTACCACACGACGGGCGATTTTAGCACCAGATTTATTGAGCTCATAAACAATGTCTTCAAGCCCGTAATCGGACTGGGAGATTCTAGTGCTGTTAAATGTATTGGTCTCAATTATATCGGCGCCAGATTCTAGATATTTACGATGAATATCGGCAATTATTTCCGGGTGGGTCAGATTTAAAAGGTCATTGTCACCTTTGAGATCTCTGGGATGGTCTTTAAACCTCTCTCCTCTAAAATCGGCCTCTTCTAATTTATGATGCTGAATCATAGTGCCCATGGCACCATCTAGAATGAGAATACGCTCATCAAGCAATTGACGTAGGATCTTATACTTCTCGGTTTCGTATTTCCTTGGCATTAAGAAAGAGTATACCAAAAATTATTTAGCTACGAAGGCAAGGAGTTAGAAATCAGAATAAGAAACAAAAAGGAAAAGTCCTATTACTACTGTTTTGTTTCTTATTTGTCAATCCCCTTCAGACTCTAGAATCCTCAATGTCTCATTTACTTTACTCAAAATCACCATAATTGCTTTTCTCACCTCATCAGGCAAACTCCCTACGTCAACCTCTGTAGTTAGGTCAAGCATCAAGGCATCTATCTTACGCAAGTATCTCTTGACTATATCGATTTCAGTCATAGTTTAATTTCTCCTATTAACTGGATGTATAAAACACTCTCACAGTCAGATTTGAAATCCGGCCATATAAATTTGTCTTCAAATCTCAGTTCCAATTGTCTCTTAGATCACGCAACTCCTTAAAAACCGCCCTTGGATCACTTTCAAGAGACGGTTTCCTCTTTTTCATCTCCATAACCAACTCAGGCACATCAAAGCGAAGAAATGGATTGTATTTCTTCTCTTCACCAATTGTAGTAGGAGCAGGTTCCTTGCCCTGAAAGTAGGCAGATTTTACCTCCTCAAGCTTAGCCCTTGCTTCTCTATTCTCCGGCTCGATGTTTAGAGCAAACCTGAGATTCTTTTCCGCATAATCGTGGCCTACAAATACCTTGAAATCCTCTGGAAGAGGTCGAAGCCTCAAGGCAATACTCTCATAAAGCTCATATATGTCTCCACCAAATTTAGTATTGCCACAGCCTGATAAAAACAATGTATCTCCAACAAAAACATTCTCACTTAAGATCAGGGAAATATGTTCGGGACAGTGCCCGGGGGTATGCATAACCCTGATTTCTTGTTTCCCTATATCTATAACATCACCCTCTTCAATCGGCTCATTCTTTGAAGAAACTGCCCTTCGTCCTTCTGGATGGACGAGAATCTCAGCCTTTGTAGATTTAACTATTGCTTCATTTCCTCTTATATGGTCGGGATGCGTATGGGTATTGATTACATACTTAACTCTAAGTCCATGACTCATTACAAAACCAAGTACAACCCTTGCATCAAGCGGGTCTATAACCGCGCATTCCAATGTCTCATCACACCAAACGATATAGTTATAGTTATTGTCGCTCCCTTCAATACGTATCCTTGCAATTCCATACCCATCTCCAGTAAATAAATCCATTCTCTTTTCCCAGAATCAGGATCAAATCTTAAGTTTTCTGCACCTATCGAATAAGGAGCACGGAAACAACAAATTCTCTAGCAGAGCCTCCAAGTCTGCAAAGCTTCCCGAAAGCATGGATTTTATACTCAACCTCCTCCCGTGTATGAGAACAAAGAGGTCTTCAACTAAAGAGAATTTAACAAATCCATTTTGTACTGACTCAACTGTTCCTCTTAAAACCATTCTTGAATCCAGAATTACGGCTTCTATGGGAAATCCAATAAGCTCTCTTATCTCATCGTCTCTCATATCGGATTTCTTCCCCAGTTGACTATAGCAATAATTACTATTATGCCATAAATCCCGTGAAGATTTAGTGTATACTCCATAAGATGCATATCGAAAGAAAGCTACTTTTAATTGGATTAATTCTGGCTCTTTTAATTGTCGTTGCCGGGTGTGCAAACACAAACGAAGAAGAAATCCCCGGAGCCAATATAGCTGGAATAAGAGCCTCAATTACAAAGATCCTCATCTCTCCTCTGGCATTCGATGGCGCGATAGTAGCCGTTGAAGGTTTAGTCCGCGATGTAAAAAAAGAGAAGTCGGATAGAGAGAAATCAGTTACAACATTTAAGCTCTACGATCTTCAGGGAAATTTTATAAACGTATCTACATTGAGCACAATAAAGATTCTAGAAAATGACTACCTACTAGTCGGAGGAATCTATAGAAGAGAAAAGAATGAAATAGAGGCACAAGAGATAGAAAAAATACAAATAGAAGATAGGAAGGGTAATTAATGGATTCCTTGACAACATTAGAAAGAAAGGGTAATTCTTTTTCTTTACAAATTCTTACAAGAGGAATTCGATGAGCTACGTAAAAGGACTCAGGTGCAGGGAATGCAAAAGAGAATATCCGAAGGCACCGATTCATGTTTGTGAATTCTGTTTTGGTCCTCTTGAGGTGAGTTACAACTATGATGAGATAAAAACGGCTCTCTCAAGAAATGTAATCGAATCAAGACCGCATAATATCTGGCGTTATGCTGAGCTCCTGCCGATTGATAATCCTCCTACCATTGGAAAGCACGTAGGGTTTACGCCACTTATAAGAGCCGATAATCTAGCAAGGGCACTAGGAGTCAGGGAAATCTACGTAAAAAACGACTCTGTATGCTACCCTACCCTCTCATTTAAAGATAGGGTAGTTTCGGTGGCCCTTTCAAAGGCAAGGGAGTTCGGATATAAGATTGTTGCCTGTGCATCCACCGGAAATCTGGCAAATGCCGTTGCCGCGCTTTCATCTGCGGGGAGGCTTGAGAGCTATATATTCATCCCATATGACCTAGAACAGGCAAAGATTATCGGAACTACAGTATATGGTGCAAGGCTTATAGGGATTAACGGAAGCTATGACGATGTAAACCGCCTCTGCAGCGAGGTTGCTGGGAAATTCGGTTGGGCCTTTGTTAATATAAACATCCGCCCATACTATGCTGAAGGCTCAAAGACATTTGGTTTTGAGATAATGGAGCAACTAGGATGGCGTGTTCCAAGACATATTGTGGTACCTATGGCCAGCGGCTCTTTAATAACGAAAATCTGGAAGGCGATAAAGGAATTTGAGAAGCTGGGATTGGTTGATAGAACAGAGACAAAGATCTATGGAGCCCAGGCAACTGGTTGTTCTCCAATTACAACAGCGATAAAAAACGGCTGGGAAATCTTTAAGCCTGTAAAAGCAAATACCATTGCAAAATCCCTTGCTATAGGCAATCCTGCTGACGGGTACTATGCAATGAATGTAATGAAAGAGAGCGGCGGATGGGGAGAAGACGCCACAGATGATGAGGTCATAGAGGGAATGAAACTCCTTGCAGAAACCGAGGGGATATTTACTGAGACGGCAGGCGGAGTAACGATGGCAGTGACAAAAAAGCTCATTAAGCAGGGCAAGATCCCAAGAGATGAATCAATTGTGGTCTCAATTACTGGCAACGGGCTCAAGACCCAAGAGCCACTTGTCGGCAATGTCTCAAAGCCACATGTTATTGAAGCAAAGCTTGAAGAGTTTGAAGAATTATATGGTAGAATTAAAAGCCAGGGAAAAGGAGGTAATTAAATGCCATCTGTAAGAATTCCAACCCCGCTTAGAAGGCTTGTGGGAGAAAAAGACGAAGTTACAGTAAATGCCAAAAATGTTAGAGAATTAATTGAAGAGATTGAAAGGCAGTTTCCCGGAGTAAAAGAGAGACTCTGTGATGAACATGGAAACGTAAGGAGATTCATAAATCTCTATGTTAATAATGAAGATATAAGATTTCTCAAGGGAGTAGAAACGGAGCTTAAAGAAAATGACACTGTATCAATCATCCCTGCAATTGCAGGTGGGATATTATAAGACGGCATAAAATACAAAAAGCGCTGAGACACAAGGTAGGAAACATGAATTTGAGATAGCTTCAAGAGATATATAGATATCATATAGAGATACAGGAGTTTTTCTTTCGGCTTCTGTCTTTGTGGCTATGATTTCTGTTTTAATCCATGGCTAATTAATCTCCCAAATCAGTATCACATCCCCTCCTATAAAATAAAAACGCATGAGTCACTTCGATGTCATTGGAATTGGTCAGGTATGTATGGATCATATCGGAAGGGTTCTCCATTATCCTGATGTCGAAGGAAGGGTCGAGTTAGAAGAGGTCACACTGTGCAGTGGGGGACCAACAGCAACCGCACTTTTAGTTCTCGCCCGTTTCGGGATGAATGTCACACTCATTGGTAAAGTAGGAGACGACGACCTGGGTATGATGGCAATTCAGGACCTCCAGAAAGAGAGAATAGACACCTCTTTTCTGATAAAAGAAAAGCATAAAAAAACACAAGTCTCATTCATCCCGGTTGAAAGGAAAAGCGGTAGGAGAACGGTTTTTTGGTCAAGGGGAACCATTACGCCTCTTAAGCCAAAAGACATAAGAAAGAAAATAATAGTTCAATCAAAAGCGATTCACTTTGATGAACTATTTGTTGAAGCCATAGTCGAGGCTGCTCAAATAGCAAAGAAATCCGGTGTCATAGTATCAATGGATGCGGGGAATTATGAAGAGGGGATCGAAGAGCTAAAAGGGAAGGTAGATTTATTCATTGCCTCTGAAAGCTTTATGAAAGAATACTGTGGAGAAGGTAACCCCAAAAAGGGAATGAAGAAGCTAAAGGAATTTGGGGCTAAAGTCACAACTGTAACCCTTGGGTCCAAAGGCTCTATTACTATCTACGATAATGAATTCATAAAAATCCCAGCTTATCAAGTCCAGGCCGTAGATACAACGGGAGCAGGAGACGTATTTCACGGAGCATTTCTTTACGGTTGGCTCAGGGGTTGGGATATAAGACAGACATTGAGATTCGCCTCCGCCGCCGCCGCAATGAACTGCCTCTCACTCGGAGCACATGGAGGAATTCCTAAAAAACCAGAAGAAGTATTTGACTTTATGAAAATGGCAGAGAGATAGACAAATCTTAGAGAAATCCTACATCCCTCGAACTTGACACGCAAGGTTGTGCCTTCATAAGCCTTGACCTTTACACTGCGTAGTTTACTTTGTATGGATGATTAAACACGAAAAGCACAAGCTAATAAGGAGGATGTCTGCGATGAATATCTGGATATTGGTTGTGATTGTTTCTCTTGTGGCGACGCCAGCCTTTGCCGACGCGACAGCCGATGCAAAAGCACAATCCGATGCATTCGCACGGGCTGTGAATGCCGGAGTGTAAAGGCGACGCTTGCCCTTTATGCAAATAATGCCCGTGTAATTTGGCCTGGACAGGGCGATGAGGCTAAGGGAAAAGCTGAGATCGAGAAGTTGATTGCCAATACCATGAAAGCCTTTCCAGGTGCGAAGATGACCCTCAAGTCTCAGGAGGCCATACCACTGGGGAGTGGATACATCATTGATCATGCCTCTGTTGGTCTACCCCCACCCGGCGAAGAAGGAGCTACGGGCG
>CAYMEO010000061.1:0-7929 GCA_964389705.1 uncultured Spirochaetia bacterium | reverse complement strand
ATTGATCATGCCTCTGTTGGTCTACCCCCACCCGGCGAAGAAGGAGCTACGGGCGCAAGCCCAGCCCCGCAGTAGTCATCTAGTTCAATCATGTTTGTATCTTGAAGTGGAAATTTTTAGCACCGCACATAAGCCTAGAGCATTTGGGAAGGTAATATCTTTAAACAGCCAAACACAGAATAGTATTGTACTTACCCAAACAACTCGCGGAACTTATCGAAGAAGTTTTTTATTGTCGGGTTTTGGTCGCCTTCGCCCGCTTTGGAAAACTCTTCGAGTAACTCCTTTTGCCTTGAGCTGAGCTTCACCGGAACCTCTACCTGAATCTTTACATAAAGGTCACCCTTACCTCTTCCATTAAGGCTCGGCACACCCTTGCCCTTGAGCTTAAATGTCTGACCTGGTTGGGTTCCGGGGGGAATTCTGATTGTCGTTTTTCCCTCAAGTGTTGGAATCTCTATCTCCGCACCGAGCGCCGCCTGAACAAAGCTTATGGGAATCTCGCAAATAATGTCATTTCCTTCTCGCTTAAAGAATGGGTGCTCTTTTACATATATCTCAACATAGAGGTCCCCCTTTGGGCCGCCGAGAGAGCCAATATCACCTTCTCCGCGAAGTCTAAGCCTTGTGCCATCAGTGACACCAGCAGGAATCTTTACCTTAACTGCATGTTCAGAGTTCAGAAATCCCTCTCCCTTACACCTAGGACAGGACCTTTTTATCACTCTTCCCGCCCCGCCACAGTTTGAACAGGTTCTGCTTATAGCAAAAAACCCCTCAGAATATCTGACCTCTCCCCTTCCAGCGCACATTACACAAACGACCTCTCCGCCGGGAGCCGCACCACGTCCACCGCACTCCTGGCAGAGAACCCTCCTATTCACCACAATCTCCTTCTCTACACCAAAAGCCGCCTCTTCAAACGTAAGTTGAAGCACGTACTTTAAGTCCCTACCCCTTTCAGAACGGCGTCTTCTTCCAGTATTGAAAACCTCTTCAAAGAGGTTTCCAAAGAGATCGTTAAAGTTAAAATCTACATCTGAGAAGAATCCCTCAGTTGATATATGGCCAAAGCTATCATACTGAGCTCTTTTCTCAGGATTGCTTAGAACCTGGTAAGCTTCGTTAATCTCCTTAAACCTCTCCTCCGCCTCAGGGCTCCCCGGATTCCTATCAGGATGGTACTCAAACGCAAGTCTCTTATATGCCCTTTTCATCTCTTCCTGAGTAGCATTACGATCAATTCCTAGAATCTCATAATAGTCTTTCTTTACCTTCGCCATATTAACCTTATACTCCAAAACTATGTATTATTCACGTCTGCCCTCTTCAGCCACACTAGATTTTTGACCTTGACTATATATAAACTCCGCAAATCTATAAGAGGCCTCCTGGAGTTCAGCACAAGCATTTTTAATCTCAATGTAATCTTCTCCATTTAGAGCCTCTTTCATCCTCTCCATTGCCTTCTTGATCCGTTGTCTTGTCTCTGCATCCACTTTATTACCGTAAGCATCAAGGGTCTTACCAACCGAATAAAGAAGCCCCTCAGCCTCATTCTTCGCAATCACAATATCCTTCCGCCTTTGATCCTCCTCAGCGTATATCTCCCTCTCTTTTATCATCCTTTGAATATCCTCTTCGCTAAGTCCTCCTGAAGGAAAGACCCGAATCGTCTGCTCTTTTCCAGTGCCTAAGTCCTTTGCCGATACATGAAGGATTCCATCGGAATCAACCTCAAATGAAACCTCAATCTGAGGCATCCCTTTTGGAGCCGGAGGTATTCCAACAAGGTCGAATCGCGCAAGAGAGATATTGTCAGCCGACATCTCACGCTCGCCCTGAAGAACATGAACACTCACATAGCTCTGGTTATCAAAAGCTGTGGTAAAAATCCTACTCCTTTTTGTGGGAATCGTAGTATTTCTCTCTATTATCTTTGTAAACAAACCACCTTTGGTCTCAACACCAAGAGAGAGTGGAACAACGTCAAGGAGAAGAACCTCCTTAATCTTACCTTCAAGGACTCCACTTTGAATTGCGGCACCGATTGCAACAACCTCATCCGGATTAATCTTTTTCTGAGACTCTTTTTCGAAAATGGTTTTAATCTTCTCCTGAACCTTGGGCATTCTTGTCATACCCCCGACAAGAAGCACTTCATCTATATCAGAAGGTTTAAGTTTAGCATCCTGAAGAGCCTGATAACAAGGCCCCCCGAGTCTATCAATTAGGTCAGAAACTAGTTGTTCAAACCTTGCCCTTGTTACCTTAATATTCAGATGTTTTGGTCCACTGGCATCTACTGCGATGAATGGAAGATTTATAGTTGTCTCAAAAAGGGAAGATAGTTCATGCTTTGCCTTTTCGGAGGCCTCGCGGATCCTTTGAAGTGCCATTCGATCAAGCCTCAGATCAATCCCATGCTGCTTCCTGAACTCTTCAATTACCAACTCAACCAATCTCTGGTCGAAATCCTCTCCGCCTAAGAATGTGTCCCCACTCGTTGATTTAACCTCAAACACTCCATTGGCCATCTCAAGTATTGTTACATCGAATGTTCCCCCGCCAAGATCAACTACCGCCACCTTGGCATTATCCTTTTTATCAAGTCCGTAGGCGAGGGCAGCAGCTGTAGGCTCATTTATTATACGCCTTACATTAAATCCGGCTATCCTTCCCGCGTCTTTAGTTGCCTGCCTCTGTCGATCATTAAAATAAGCCGGTACTGTTATAACAGCTTCGTTTACTTCATAGCCCAAGTACTCTTCAGCAATCCGTTTCATCTTTGCAAGTATGATCGCCGAGATCTCCTGCGGGCTGTATTCGCTTCCATTTATCTCAACCCATGCATCCCCCGATGGACCAGAGATAATATTATATGAAACCAGTTCCCTTGCTTTTTGTACCTCCTCTGAATCGTAGCGCCTGCCTATAAGCCTCTTTACACCGTAAATCGTATTTAGGGGATTTACTACAGCCTGCCTTTTTGCAACGGCCCCTACAAATCTGCCAGAGTCTTCGGTAAAGGCCACAACAGAAGGGGTAATTCTGCTGCCCTCTTCATTTGGAATTACTATAGGCTCCCCACTATCAATTACCGCTACACATGAGTTAGTTGTACCAAGATCAATTCCAACTATTGTCATTTTATTCCCCTATTCTTCATCCACTAAGTCCAGAATTTCCTCCGAACCGGAGTTACCCTTTTCCTGTCTCTCAGATCCGACCGAATACTCATCCCTTTCCTTTGATACTATGACAAGCGAAGGCCTAAGGAGCCTGTCCTTTAGCATGTAGCCCTTCAACATCTCGGATACGATCAGGCCCGGTGCTATCTCATCGGACTCTATATGCTCTATAGCCTGATGAAGCTTCGGATCAAACCTTTCTCCGCGACTGGCTTTTATGGGTCTTACGCCAAACTTCTCAAGGGCACTGAGAAACTGCTTATGTACGAGCTTTATTCCCTCAACGATCGGTCCCGTCTCTTCGGCAGATTCTGAATGCTCAAGTGCCCGCTCTAAGTTGTCAAGGACATAAAGGAGCTCTTTTATAAGTTCCTCGTTTCCATAAGTCACGACGTCGGCCTTTTCTTTTACCACCCTTTTTTTATAGTTATCAAAGTCGGCAACTACCATAAGGTACTTATTATAGAGATCGTTATACTCCCTGCTTTTTAATTCAATCTCATCTTGAAGGACTTTTAACTGTGAAGATTGGTTTTCTTGAGACGAAGTCTCTCCCTCTGCTTGATTATCACCATCAACATTTTCTAGATTAAAAATCTCTTTCCTTTCTTGATCCTTACCACTCATTCCTACTGCTCTCCCTCGCTCACAATTTTACTTACAACTCTAGCTGTATAATCAACCAACGGAATTATACGAGAATAATCCATACTAATAGGACCCAAGACACCCAAGGTTCCGAGTTTCCTCCCAGTGCCATAAGGAGCAGCAACCAGGCTGTAGCCCTCCATTACGCCATTCTCAGAACCCACAAACACCTCTGTACCCTCCTTTTTCATGGCCTTATCTAGAATATCCACGAGAACGCTCTTTTCTTCAAATGCCCTAAAGAGTTCTCTAAGGCGCTCTGGTGGGGTCCGCTCTGAATTCTCAAGTATAGAGGTCTGCCCTTTTATATATATATTCGACTGAATTCTCTGTTCAAATATCTTTCTACTGAATTTGATAACACTCTGAATTAATTCATCATAGAGCCGCTTATCGAACTTTAGATCATTAATTACAAGAGCCCTTACCTCATCGAGTGTAAGTCCAATGGCAAGCTCACTTAAATAACGACTCATTCTCTGGAGTGTATCCTTAGAAATTTTTCTATCAATCCTTATGAGTGCCTTCTCTGTGACTCCTCCCTCAAACACAATAATGACAAGAACCTTCCTATCTCCAAGTTTTACCAGTTCAGCAGATTTAATCTTCATAAGCCTCGCGCTTGGAAGAGTTGCTAAGCCAGTGCAATGAGAAATATCCGATAGCATTCGGCTAGTCTCCTGCATAACTTCATCGAGGGTTCCTTCGGTTTGTTCATAACGTTTTTTTATAAGCACCCTTTTTTCTTGAGAAAGTTGACGTGGATAGAGTAAAAAATCTACATAGAACCTAATCCCTTTCTCACTGGGAATCCTACCCGCAGACAAATGAGGCTGAGTAAGATATCCCTGATCCATAAGTTCAGCCATCGTACTCCTTACTGTAGCGGGACTCCATGGCAAACCATAGTTCTCAACAAGTGCATAAGACCCTACTGGCTCCTCTGTCTTTATATAGTAGTCTATAACCAAACGGAGAATTTGCTTTCCCCTCTCCGAGAGCTTAGCCGCATCCATTTTATTATCTTCTATCTACAGAAATATAATAATCACCGAATGAATTGTCAACGCAGGCTTTTTGCGTAAACAAGAAGCATCCTTCCTTCAGTGAATTTATCCTAGATGTTATTTTGTTATAAAACAGAGGTTAGATTACAAAAATTTTATAGAATGTAGAAGTAGAAAAGGGGCAGATTTTGACTCTCGCATAACTAAACTCCTGAGTTAGAAGAGATATAAAACAGGACAGGGCAGTATAATACCCTGTCCCATATTTTGAATTACTATTCCCAGTGACCAGGAGTCCAAACATATTCTTGTCCATTCCAATCCCAATGGCCTGGGACCCAGACGCTGGTCGAGTAGGGTGGTGCAGGACGTTCCTCAACTCGAGGTGGTGGCGGTGGTGGCTGTGTCGCTACAGGCCTCTCTACCTCTTTTTCCTTCTTAATTACACAACCAGTGGTAAGCACAAAAGTAGGGGCCATTAATAATGCAAGTATCAAAATTACTTTTCTCATCTTTTTTGCCTCCTTGATTTTTACCCTATATTCATTACAGATCAGGGTCCTATACACTTACTACTTAATATTTAATATCGCAATAACTATGCCAACGAGATCAATGTCTCTAAATAATTAATAGTTATAGCAGATTATGGCAAAAGAAGGGCATTTAGAAAAATAAAAACAGTAGATGGTGTGTAATTTTACACAAAAATTACACAATTGTATATTCATGGTGCCGAAGGCGGGAGTCGAACCCGCACGTCCTCACGGACACTGCCCCCTCAAGACAGCGCGTCTGCCAGATTCCGCCACTTCGGCATCTATATTTCAGATTAAATTAGCACACAGTTCTTAAAAAGCAAGGGCAACTATGTTAGTGGATCTCGTACTCATCGAACTCTAGCAATGAGCAAACACTAAGGTTTGCCCCTACAAATTAAGCCCCAAATTTATTGAGCCTTCTTGAATGAGAAAGTATCAATGTCATTGCATCCGTTGCCCTAAATATTCCAAGTTCGCCCTTTAGGCATTCCTTTTCAGAAAATCCCAAGCTCCCAGTGCCACGCGTATAAGAGGAATAGAGCAAAAACGGCACAGGGTGCCAGCTATGCGCCTTCATGACAGCAGGCGTAGAATGGTCGCCCGTGACGACCAAAACATCTGGATTCAGGCTCAATATCTCAGGGATAAAGCTATCAAATTCCTCTATTACCTTTACCTTGCCCCAGTAGTTTCCATCCTCGCCGTAGCTATCCGTCTTTTTTACGTGGAAATAGAAGAAATCAAACTCCTTAAAATGCCTCCTAAGCGTCTCGACCTCACTTTTAGTAGAGGTATCAGCCACCTCTAAAAGCTCCATTCCAACGAGCTTTGCCACACCTCTATACATGGGATATGCAGCGGTAGTAGCGGCCTTAAGCCCATAAGCCTCAGAAAAGTGAGGAAGATTGGGATAAAGAGAAAAACCTCTAAGGAGTATATAATTAGCTGTTTTCTCGTCTCTTATAATTTCGGCGGCGAGGTCTATAAATTTTTCAGCTATACTGGCTACTGTCTCAGCCTCTTTTCTCCTCGGAGTAGGCCTAAGAGGGCCTTTTCCCTCCTTTTGAGGGTCTGTATCTGAAATATCATCCGCACCAACCTCAAGAGGCTCAGGAAAGGTAAATACAAGGGCAAATCGGTGCTCCATTCCAGATGTAATAGAAACCTTAACCCCATCTATAATACTAATCTTTTCCCTAATCCTTAAAGCTATCCTCCTGTTTTCTTCTGTGGGTATCCGTCCGCCTCTCCGATCTATAATGATAGGCCCTCCACTATCATATTTTACAGTCGCAAAATTTCCCCGTACTGCCACGTCCCTTGGAGTAAGTTCAATTCCTAATCCAAGCGCCTCAAGAACACCACGACCAATCTCGTATTTAAGCGGGTCATACCCAAATAACCCGAGATGAGAAGGACCGCTTCCGGGTGTGATCCCGTGTGCCACAGGGATATGGAGCCCACACGCACTAATCCTTGCAAGCCTATCTAAATTAGGAGTTGAGGCCGCCTCCAACTCGGTTTTTCCCTCAAAAGGAAGCCCACCAAGTCCGTCTAAGACACAGAGAACGATCTTTGAATCGCTTGGCTGAATTAATTCACGAATTATCTCCTGCATTTTGCAAGCTCCTTTTTTAACAGAAGACCCTAATATTGCCTAATTAAATTCGTATATCAAAACGGTTAAACATCAGAGTTAATCCATACAATTATGGCTCATCAAGCTCAAATTCCATACCATCATAAGCGGGTATAATATTTTCGGGAAGCCGTCTTGAAAGCTCTTCATACTCAAGCTCATGTCCCATATGTGTAAGGACAGCGAGATTTGGTTTAATCCTATTTGTAGCCTCAATGGCCTGGCCTACGCTAAAGTGGGCAATGTGAGGCGTATATCTTAAGGCATCTATTATGAGAAGGTCAAGCCCTTTCAGTTTGGTTAATGACTCCTCTGGAATTTTACTACAGTCAGTAAGATAAGCCATCTTCCCGATTCTATATCCAAATATTAGCCACTCTGCATGGTAGATTTCTATGGGAATTATTCTAATACCATAAAAATCGAAATCCCCTGTAATAGGAGTTATCTCAAGCTGTGGTTTGCCACCAGATGCATAAGAACCATCAAATATATACTTAAAATTCGATTTGATATTTGAAACCATCTGAGGACTCGCATAACACGGTATAACCATCTTATTGACAAAATTGTAGGTTCTAAGCTCATCTATTCCATGTGTATGATCGGCATGGGAGTGCGTATAGAGAACCGCATCAATCCTAGTTATGTTATGAGCTAAAGCCTGAAATCTAAGATCTGTAGCCGTATCAATTAATATATTCTTCCCATGAGTTTGAACAAAAACAGAGGTCCTCATCCTCTTATTCTTCGGATTAGGGGAGGTACATGTAGAACATCTACAGCCGATTATGGGAACCCCCGTTGATGTACCGCACCCAAGGATTATAACCTTCATTTTGCAAAGTTTAGCATTAAGTCCCAACAATTTCAAAAATGATTCATTTTGTTATATGGGGAAT
>CAYMEO010000060.1:0-17218 GCA_964389705.1 uncultured Spirochaetia bacterium | reverse complement strand
TATACGAGTGGCAAATGAGTGTCAAAAAATCTAGGAGCTTTACACTTCCAAAGTGATAATGTTACCACACGGATTTTATTGACCGCTTTTTTGCCACAAAACTCAATTTGATATATCCTTAAACAAGAATCAACCATGCCCACACCCTACCGTGACATACTAAATAAAATCCGTATTGCCTTCCCACAACCCGTAAGTGATCGCATTCACGACTCATATCTAGTCCATACCGTCATGCGCGCACTAGATGGGGTGGATGCGCTCAAGGGCGAACTGCCAATATTAGGCACGAGGGAAAGGTTAAACTACGCGGCGGCGCAGACAGCGCATCTGTCCGAAGAGACATCAACACTAGAGGATGTGACAGAGGCGCTTGTCAGTTATTTAGAAGGCATGACAATCTGGGGGCATCCGCGCACTCAACAGAATGTCGTACCGCCGCCTTCAATCGCCTCTCTGGTCGGGATTCTTTTGGCAGGACTCGCAAATCCGAATCTGGCATCAGATGAACACAGCTATAAAATTGCACTTGCCGAGGCCGAGGTCACAGCAATGACATCAAGGCTAATAGGATATGACCCTACACAGTCATCTGGCGTATTCACATTCGGCGGCACTGCTACAGAGTTGTATGGGATAAAGGTAGGAATTGAAAAGGCAATTCCAAATGCGATGGAAAACGGTGTGCGCGAGGATGCAGTGGTCTTCGGAAGCGATTGCAGCCACTACTGCCGTTACAACGTTGCAGGTTGGCTGGGTTTAGGCACAAAAAACCTAATTACAATTCCGACAAATACGCGAAATGAAATGGATATAAAGGTACTTAGCCAAGCAGCACATAAGGCACTCACAGAGGGCAGGAAGATCGCCGGCTTTATATGCACTATGGGTACAACAGATGCATTTGGCCTCGATGACTTAGAAGAGGTTATAAAGCTGCGCGACGCTTTGGTAGAAGAGTTTAATTTGACTTACCGACCCCATGTTCACGCAGATGCCGTGATCGGCTGGGCATGGTCCGTATTTAACGATTATCCCTTTGAGGCAAATCCTCTGGGCTTTCGACCCCGCACTGTCCGTGCGCTTGCGGGCGCATGCAACAGAATTCGGCACCTCCACCTTGCCGACTCAGTCGGAGTAGATTTTCATAAGACTGGTTTTACACCCTACATATCCAGCCTCGTGCTTTTCAAAGACAGAAAAGACATAGAACTACTTATGCGCTCCTACGAGCGGATGCCATATCTCTATCGCTTTGGTGAGTACAGACCGGGAATGTATACACTTGAGACATCAAGAAGCGGAACAGGTGTGCTTGCAGCCCTTGCGAATATGAAATTGTTTGGGAAACAGGGGCTGAGGGCGATTCTGGGACACACCGTTGAGATGGCACAACTCCTTCGCGAACACCTAGAGGGACATGCCTACACAACCGTGCTTAATCGAGACAACTTCGGCACGGTAACCCTTTTTCGGGTATATCCTAACGGCGTGGATACATTTAAGATAAAAGAACAAGAGTTAACTGACCCGGCATTCCGTGATACACTTATTCGTTACAACGACTACAACCGCCGTATTGCAAAATACGTCCACGATGAGGCAATGTCCGGTCGGGGTGTAGTGATTTCATTTACCGATTGCTACCGCCACACGACATATGGCGAGCCAGTGGTCGCACTAAAATCTTATATACTCTCGCCCTTTGTAGATGAAGGCAATATAGAAGCAGTGGTAGAAAAGGTGCTAGAAGCAAGGGAGAAAATCAGGGAATAGAATATCCTTTTCTATTCGTGTCTATTCGCGCTAACTCATGTAAATTCTTAGTTTATATAAGGATACCCTCTACTACTTACTTATTTTCTTTTCTCGGGATTTACTCCGTGCGGTGATGGCCTTGGGACTAAAGCTCGGTTCCTTAGAATCTCAGAGAAATCTCTAAAAGCCTGAGGCTTCCTCCAGCCAAGCAGGATTTGAATAAGGCAAAACACTATACAGGCAATGTAGACAAATACCATCTCTTCTCTCAAGCCAGGTCTTGCGAACTGAACTGCCCATAGAAGAAAAAGCCCCAGCGCCTCATACCAGCTAAATTTCATGTTAAGAAGGAGAAGAAATGCAAGAGATGACTGAACCATTGTAAGGAGAATTTCTGTAAGCTGGAGCTGGTCAAATTGTATTGTGGAGAAGCCACCGGAGCTTATGCTAAATACAATTGGGATTACAGCGGCAAGCATCGTCCATTCATTGATGTTGGATGAAACCATGTTCATAAGAGCAATGGGTGATTTTTTTACCTGTCTTGCCCAGTAGAACGCGCTGACCTTTTCCGGAAATTCAGATAGGAAAGGAGCAACCCACTGAACAAAAACAAACTCTGAGACCCCTAAAGTCAGGGCAAGACCTAACATGCTCTGCAGAAAAGGCTCCGCTACGAAGAGAAGTATTAAGCCGCCCGCGAGAAATAGACCTGTGATTACGGAATTTCTAAAAAGCGGTCTAAGACGAAGAATACCTCTGGGAATAGGCTCAAGTTCATCTATATCTTCAGCCTCTTGAGGGGGAACCTTATTCAGACAATAGAGATAAGCGCAGTAGATAAGGATAAGTACCAAGCTGTCTATTATATTGAAAGTACCCTTAAGAAATATTACTCCAAAGTAGATAAGCGGAGGAAGTAGGGAGAGAACCTCTACAGAATGCTCTTTTTCAAGAACTATTTCTTTGAGATTACTTTTATTTTTAATCCTGTTAAAGATAAAAGCCGTAAAAAAAATAAGTGGCCATCCAAGTCCAGGGAGAAGCCTTATTGCACCCGTGAGATTAGCAGTAGCAAGATGGACCTTTGCCGGGTCTTTTCCCGCCGCCCAGGCAATTACACCCTCTACAGCGAACTCGGGAAGTGTCTGGAGCCAAGCGAGTATAGCAAGGGCAAGCCCCTGAGAAATGAGAAATTGAGCCGCTTCTGCTGCCCAAGCAATTAACATCGCAGAAAAAATAACCGAAGGAAACGTCCATACTGCAGAGGTCGCTTTGGCTCCTTCCTTGGATACAACAACTCCAATAACAGCCAGATACTTTATGATTAATTTGTGGGGTAACACGATTCCTCAATAAAAGGGGTTAATTAAGTATTTCTGAGGTTCGGAGTGTTGTCAATTTGAATATATATCATTGTCTTTTTCTCCAATTTTAAGACCTTTGATATAATGATGTCCCCATAGTATCATCATAATATAAAACAATAATTCAAGATTGGTTTGAGCATCCATTTGGTAATGGATGCTCATCCGGCTGCTTCAGTTCATGTGCAATTCTAATACTCAAAAAACAGTTCAAGTTCCTTTATCACCTCCTCGGTTAATCCTGTGACCCTTTTACACCTTGGAAGCGAATTGAGAAAGTATTTTCCATAGTGCTTGGTTATGATTCTCTTGTCGAGAACTAAAACAGCGCCCCTGTCTGTCTTAGTTCTTATGAGCCTTCCAAAGCCCTGTTTGAATTTAAGAACTGCGACAGGAACGGTGTACTCAATAAACGAATTTATGCCCCGGCTTTCCATGTGTTCAACCCTCGCCTCTATTATAGGCTCCGTGGGAACCCTAAACGGAAGCCTTGTGATTACAACGAGCCTCAGTGCATCACCTGGAACATCTACGCCCTCCCAGAAGCTATCAGTTGCAAAAAGTACAGAATTGTCCTCGATTCTAAATCTGTCAAGAAGCCTTGCCCTCGGAAGGCTCCCCTGTTTTAAAGGAATAATTCCGACTCTTCTGAGTTCTTCCCCGATCCCTTTATAAACTGAATCGAGGAGAGAATAAGACGTAAAGAGAATAAGTGCACTCCCACGGGAGGCCTTTAGGGCTTTCAGTATAATGGTAGAGAGCCCTTCAGAATATCCCCTTTCCGTGGGCTCTGGAATATCCGTAGGGATTGCAAGAACCGCCTGCTCTCTATAGTTGAAAGGGGACGGAAGAATAATCTCCATTACCCTTTCATTCTCCTCCAAGCCGAGGCCGGATTTTAGAAAACTAAAACTCTTCTTTACGGCAAGCGTAGCCGAGGTCATCACAACCGTTTTGCATCTAGAGTAGAGCTTCTCTCTCAACTGATGGGAAATGTCAAGAGGCGAAAGACCGATGCCGGATAAGATTTCCCCCCTTCTCACCTTTCCTTCAACCCACCTTACGTATCCGTCATCCTCTGAATCGAGAAAAGAACGAATCACATCCGAGTAAAAGTCAAGTCTACTTGCAGTCCCTTTAAACTCTACGAGAACCCTTGCAATATCGGGCTCAATTTCGTAGTCTGCGAGCACATCTACGAATGCCTTTATCTCCTCGTGCAACTCCTTCAGCCTGATTCTAAGGATGGAAAATCTCTTATCAATCTCCTCCCATCCTTCCTTTTCTCTTACCTCATCTGTGATTCTGAGATTAATTTCCTCTGTATCCCCCTCGTTTATCATGGGAATTATAAAATAGTAAAGGTTATCAAAGGCGTCCCTAACATATTCTTCAGTCCTATCAATTTGAGGTGAAATGATCTCCTCTACCCTCCTTAGCACCGTGCTTAGGATTCCTTTTCTAAAATATTTCTGGAGCCTTGTCGCAAGGGATGCCGTATAGAATATAAGCCCTTTCATCTCGCCTCCACTTCCTCTTCTCTTAAGGCGCCTGAGCATCCTTATAATCCCATACTTGGTAGTCCTCATTCCAAAATGAGACGTTGCGGCATCTACAATGTGATGTGCCTCATCAAAGATGACATTCTTGTATACCGGAAGAATCCCAGTCTCGCTTTCTTCGCTTGCTCCTCTTATAGACAAGTCAGAAAAAAGCAGATGGTGATTTACAACGAGAATCTGTGATGAAGAGAGTTCCCTTCTTGCCTTATAGAAAAAGCACCTTGAGTAATGAGGGCATCTTGCGCGAAGACAACTCTCGCTCTCTGCGGCAACTTTATCCCAAACACCCTCAGGCGGATTGAAATTTAAATCCGAAAGAGAACCGTCCTGAGTAATCCTAGACCATTCGACAATGTCCCTAAGAATATCTATCTCTTCCTCATCGACAAGGTCTAAAAGTCCGTCGGTAACGGTCTCGGCTCTAAGAAGACAGAGATAATTTCCCATTCCTTTTACAAGCGAATATTTAAATTTCTCAGATAGACTGCGATAGACAAGGGGAATATCTTTCTGTATAAGCTGTTCCTGAAGGTTAATCGTATTTGTTGAGACAACTACCCTTTCGCCATTTATAAGAGACCAGTAGATTGCAGGGATTAAATAGGCAAGCGTTTTCCCAGTTCCTGTCCCAGCCTCAATAAGCGATATTAGCCCCTCATTAAAAGCAGAGGTCACGGCCTCGACCATATCCAATTGCTCTGAGCGGAGCTCATATTGAGAGCCCATCGTCCTTGCAATCTCGCCATCGGGAAGGAAAATCCCCTTTATATCTTCTACATTGAGCCTTTTTAGCTCCTTCTTTACAAATGGCTCGACTACAACATAAACACTCGACACACTGTTATTTACTATATAGAAACCGACCCCTAGGTTTCCAAATATCCCTGCCATGTGTATATCTTCATCCGAAGGGGTTAGATTACCAGAAGGATGATTATGGATTACAACTTCTCCCGACTTGACGGAATCAACTATAGCAGGAACGGAATAGTCGTTTCCACGAGCGACGACCCTTATGTTATCAACGACCCCATTTTCATCGAGAGAACCTGCAAAAAAGACCTCGTTCTCAAAGGACTCTTTTATAGTTTCCGCTATCTCCTCCCTTGCTTTTTCTGAAAAAGAATTCTTCTGCACAGTAAGAAAAAGTTAACACACCTGCAATGGGTTTTCCAAAATCCTCGGCGATAGAATTAAAGAGTTTTATCGCAGTGGTGGATACCCCCCAACCATTTCATTCTGAAATGGTATAATTTAGGGATTGCTATGTCAAGGAGGGGTGGCTGAGTGGTCGAAAGCGCCGGTCTCGAAAATCGGTAGAGTCCTCTGGACTCTCGTGGGTTCGAATCCCACCCCCTCCGATTAAGTATGGATAATTAACTCAATTACAACGGTACAATGTTTTTTATTTGCTCACACACTTATCTATCAGGAATCCATTAATGATAATGAATGCCCGATTAATATATTTGGGCATGACAAAACTGCGTAGTGCCCATTGCGTTATGGATGAATCTATCTTATTCGTGTAAATTCGTGGCTAAAAATGCGTATATCCGAAAAGACCATTGAACCCACTCCTAAAGAGATCTACAAACAAACGATGGAATTAATTGAGAAAGAAAGAATATTCTTTTTGCTTACTGGAGATTCAACTGAATCCCTATTAGAAGCGTCGAATCTAATACGGGAGAGTGGATTTAATCTTATTGGAGTTGATTTTCAAACCCCCCGTGCTAAGGACTTGCTTAAGTCTCTTAAAAGAGAAAGGCAAAGAAATCTAGGCGTCTTCTCCATTTCGACAAAGAAGGAATCGAGGATTGCGATAAGGGCAGGGGCGACATTTATCTTCTCCGTGAATGTAGACAAAGGAATTATAAGAAGGTGCAGAAAAGGGAAGGTGTTTCACACCTCAGGTGCATTTACTCTAACCGAGATTTTAAATGCCTATAACCTAGGAGCAGATGCAATAAGCCTTCTCCCACATGGAAAAACACAAGGGTTAAGCTGGATTGGATTTCTTAAAAAAACGTTTCCGAGAATAAAATTCATTCCAACTGAGAGAATGAGTCCTTATGAAGCCGCCCAGTATTTAATGGCGGGTACTTATGCCGTAGCACCGATACTTGATTTAAAGGGGACTAGAGAACCAAAAGAATTATTCAGAGAATTCTCCTCAATAATCAAGTAGCTCTTAAGCCTGGCTCATTCTAATTCAGTTATATTAGAAGAAAAAACCTACCGAGCCGTAACACACATTTCATTTTTCTTCCATTGTGAAGTGTATAACCTGCTTTACCGGAGGTTCTAGAGGCGTGTGGTCGTTATGGACAAGCTCTACAGTTAAGGTGTGGAGGCCGGGCTTGACATCACCTATTACAAACGCAGTATCAGTTGTATGTGTAACATAAGGGTGACTGTCTAACTGGAAGTGAATATGGCCCTCATTCGGTTTTACTTCTGTATTCTTCGTGAAATCCTTGATTTCGAAGTTCTTAACCTCAAATTGAACGACTACTACCCGGCCGAGTTTGGAATTAGGTTCCACGGTGCTTCCGTCTTTAGGAGATTTAATTATTAACTCCGGATTATCAGCCCCAAATGCAAACCCCATGCCAAGTGTGATTACCGCAAAGATTAGAATTAATAGAGAAACTGGCTTTCTCATCTTGGTCTACCTCCCTTCATTCATTTCTATCACAAATAATGGCAATATTTATACCAGGAATTTAAAGTTTACAAATTTCAATATTTGCAAAGACTCAGGAAAGGAGAGGCATATTTTTATATGCCTATGCGTAATAATACACCGCAGTAGGTATGTAGACCCATACAGACTACTCAATGAGCTCCAGAATAATTCTTCTCCTCTCTACATCGGCTTCTATAACCCTAACCTTTACCCTCTGGCCTATATCAAACCTTTTTCCTCTATTTTTCATCTTTTCTTTTGGAACAAACCCCTCGACAAAAATCTCTCTGAGTTCGACGAATATTCCATACGGGAGAACACCCGTTACAAACCCCTCAAACTCTTCCCTTATATGGGATTTCATCATATAAACTCTTTCAAGTTTTAAAGCCTCTCTTTCAACCTCGTCTGCAAACCTCTCTCTTGTCGAAGAGTGGACAGCTATCCACTCAAGCGATTCCTCATCATATGGAGGGTGCCTTTTGTTAATAAGAGAATTAACAATCCTATGGACAACCAGATCAGGATAACGCCTTATAGGCGACGTAAAATGGGTATAGTGGTCAAGAGCAAGGCCAAAGTGTCCTTTTTTCTCAGTTGAATAAACAGCCCTTTTCATTGAACGCAAAACTAGAGTATTTACGGCAACTTCCTCTGGCTTCCCTTTGGCTTCAAGAATCAACTGCTGAATATCAGCGGCTCTGATTTTGCCGTCTGTGTGAAGAGAGTAACCCAGATTCCTCAGAGCCATGGCAAGCTCTTTTATTGAACCAATATCTGGCGGTTCGTGAATGCGATAAATGGAAGGCACCTTTGAATAGAATATGTATTCGGCGACTGCTCTATTTGCAGTAATCATAAACTCTTCAATTATCCCATGAGCTACGTTTCTTTCGGATTTTACAACATCAACTGTTCTTCCAAGCTCATCCCTTATAAGCTCTGGCTCAGGTATATCAAAATCAATCCCACCACGCTCAAGCCTCCTTTCTCTAAGCCTCTCATAGAGTTCTTTCATAACCTTCAAACTCTCAACTAAGTGCGTGTCCCTTTTGCCAGTCCTTCCCCTTTTTTCAACTATATGAGAGACCTCTGTGTATGTAAGGCGGGCACGACTCCTTATAACGCTATTATAAATCTTATAATTAGTCATTACACCTTGCGGATCAAAATCCATCTCAACGGTTTTTGTGAGCCTGTCTTCACCCTGGACAAGGCTACACATCCAGTCTGAAAGCTTTTCGGGAAGCATGGGGATGACACTTTCAGGAAGATAAACACTCGTTCCCCTCTGAAGCGCCTCATTGTCAATTGCGCTCCCAATCTTTACATAGTGGAAGACATCCGCAATTGAAACCCACAGTCTATAGCCAGAATCAGTGCGTGAAATACAGACAGCGTCATCGAAATCCTTCGCCCTATCGTTATCAATTGTAACATTCAAATTATCGCGCAAATCCACCCTGCCCTCTAAATCGTGGGGCAAGATACGAGAGGGAATCTCATTTGCCTCTTTTATAACCTCTGAGGGAAACTCTTCGGGCAGGTTATATTCTACAAAAAGTCCCTTCTTTTCTGCATCTAAGTTTCCCGATTTTCCGAGAACATCTAATACTGCCACCGATAGATGCCCAGATGACTTTGGAGCACGCCGTACCTCAAATAAAACAAGACTTCCGCTTCTTATACCCTTAACTTCATCGCGTCGAATGGAAAGAGGAGGAATCTTTTTATTCCTCGGTATTATAACGCCCGTCTTTCCAGTTCTTACAAACTTTCCAAGGATCTTTCCCCTCAGCGGCACTCTAACCGCTGGTTGAGGCAAGTGTGAGACTTCCTCCTTAAGGTTTTCTTGAGGAATCTTGTACCTACCACCCTTAATTCTTATAATAGCCCCTTCTTGAATAAGCCTTCTTAGGATTTGTTTGAGGGCTTTTCTGCTTTCCTTTCCTACGCCAAGCCTCCTTGAAATATCCCTTGCCCTCATAGGGCGATATGAGGGTCTTTTCATAAATTTTAATATTTCGTCTGAATTGGGAAACTTCATTTTTAGCATATATTCTAGACACGAATTTGGGAGTCAGAAGCCAAAGGTCTTATTTTTCTTAATCCTTATCCCATTTCATGTTTAAGCTGCCTTGTCATAAGCTCAAATATGGCGTCTTCAGGGGCCTTTCCATTATATAGCACCAGGCAAACCTGCTCGGCTATAGGCACATCCACACCAAAGCGACACGCAAGCTCTTTTACTGCAAGAGATGTCTTTACACCTTCTGCAACCATTCTCATATTAGAGAGCACATCTTCAAGCCTCTGGCCTTTTCCAATCTTTAGTCCAACCTCTCTATTTCTACTAAGTTCTCCAGTGCATGTAAGAACTAGATCGCCGACGCCGGAGAGCCCAAGAAAAGTCATTGGACTTGCTCCCATTCTCACTCCGAGCCTTGTGATCTCGGCAAGCCCCCTTGTGATAAGAGCGGATTTTGAGTTGTGTCCAAGTCCAAGCCCGTCTGCGATTCCTGCTGCAATGGCAATCACGTTTTTAAGCGAGCCGCCTATCTCTACTCCCACAACGTCTTCTGTCACATAAGCCCTAAAATACTCATTCGAGAAAACCCTCTGTCCTACTTTCGCCACAGCCAAATTCCTTGATGCAATAGAGACCGCAGTTGGCTTATGCTTTGAGACCTCAAGGGCAAAGCTAGGACCTGAAAGAGATGCATATCTTTCGCGAATGCCCTGTGAAAGCACATCCTCAAAAACCTGATTCATGAGATTAAGTGTACCCAGTTCTATTCCCTTTGCCGTGTTTATAATTAATGAATCCTCACCGATAAATCTCCTCCCTTCTTTTAAAACCTCTCTTACGTACTGAGAGGGAACCGAAAATATGATTAGGTCTCTTCCCATCAAGGCCTCTTGTAAAAGACCCGTAGGGTATATATTCTCAGGAAGTTTTATCTTAGGAAGGTAAAGATGGTTCTCTCTATCTTTTAATATGGATTCCCTAACGTCTTCTTTTCTCACCCATATAATAATGTCAAATCCCTTCTCTGCAAGGTGTTTTGCAATCGTTGTTCCCCAGCTGCCCGCACCCACTACACTTATCTTAATTCCGTTTTCATCATGCATGATGCCTTAAAGGTTACATATTTGATTTAATCCCGCAAGTATAAGTACTAACAGCGATTCTGAAATCAACTCAACACATTGCCACTACTTTCCCCCACAAAAGTAGGGAGAAACGAATTGTAAGAGATTGTATACCGCTCTATATTCAGATAAAATTTCCCATTAAATTTTAAAGACACGTATGCGCTGAATCAATAGGTATCGGAGGACTTAATATGTCTAAAACAAACCCAATTGGGAGTGTGCTGGTTTGTCTGGTGCTTCTTATGCTCATTGGTTATGCGTTCTCTCTTGCGCTTTCTCTGGACTGGGGGATGTATTTTAAGGTTGCGGGAATAATAATTGCTATTGCTGCCATAGTTGGTATCGTGGCATCAGGCGGGGAGGATAGGTCATAGTATTTAGGGCGAGATAATCAATGATCCGCTGCTTTGAGTTATCTTGCTACTCTCGGGATGATAGCGGGAGATATGTATAAGATAGCTCTGCGGATTAGAATCCAATTCGATATAGAATTTAATCTCTTTTAAAAACTCCTCGACCACTTCTTTGGCATAATCAAGTGTGATTCTTCCCCGGCGAAGTTCAGGAGAATCTTTATGTTCTCTTATAAGGGCAAGCACCCGTCTTGCAATCTCATTAATAACACGACTCTCAGACCTGTGGTCATAGAATATCCCCCCCTTCTCAGTATCGAGGGTTTTAATGACAAGCTCAAGTGCGGTTGCAACCTCTTTATCTTTAAGTTTTCCGTCCATACGGAATAAACCCACAAGGACAAGCTCTATCTTGGCAAAAATCTCCGGATTTTTGTTATAGAGTTCGGCACGCCTAATATAGGACTGAACGCCCTCTTTTTTTACCCTTTGTCTTGTGATCTTTTCTTGCTGATACTTCTGCCCTTCAGCATAGTAAGGGCAATCAAGAGGGCAATTTATCTCAACTCCACGTTTTTCACCGCAACATACAGCACAGATCTGTCCTCTCTTTGCCGGACAGTATCTCCTCGCTTTTCTTTGTTCACAGAGTATGCACTTCATAAAAACATGTAATCAAATAGCCACAAATGAACATGGATTCATACAACAGAAGGATAAAGAATGCGGTATTTCTCCACTGTATCCCGATCTATCGTGCCAATTCGTGGCTAGGTTCTATAACCCACTAAGGATTTCTCGGACTTATGTTTTCTCTAACCCAATTGATTATCTCCGCCGTAGACGTACCGGGCTCAAATATTGATTTAACCCCCTTTTCTAAAAGTCCCGGAATGTCGTCTTTAGGAATAATTCCCCCTCCAAATACGACTATGTCATCGGCCCCCTTTTCCTTAAGCAGCCTGATTATTTCCGGAAAGAGATAATTATGTGCCCCAGAAAGAATACTCAATCCAATGGCATCAACGTCTTCCTGAATAGCGGTCTCGACTATCATCTCAGGTGTATGATGAAGTCCCGTGTATATAACCTCAAACCCGGCGTCTCTCAGCGCCCTAGCTACAATCTTTGCACCCCTGTCATGACCGTCGAGTCCGGCCTTTCCAATCAGAATCCTTACTCTTCTCCCATTTGACATCTCATATTCCTCAATAAATTAACCATGTAAGCCAATTATCGTCAAATTAGAAATAACCCGGGTCTCGGTAGGTTCCATAGACTTCTCTAAATACATCACTTATTTCACCCACGGTCGCGTATTCCTTTACAGCATCAATTATAAACGGCATTAGATTCTTTCCCTCACTCGCAGCCCTGGCAATTGCCCCAAGATGCCTTCTTACCGCCTCATTATTCCTCCTCCTCTTTACCTCCTGAAGCCTCTCTTTCTGTCTCCTATCAACGTCTTCATCGATTCTCAGAGTCGGAATTGTTCTCTCTTCTTCCGTAACGTATTTATTGACACCTACTATTACTTTTCTTCCTCTATCCAATTCCTGCTGGTAAGTATATGCGGCATCAGCGATCTCTTTTTGAGGAAAACCAACGTCAATTGCTTTAATAATCCCGCCGAGTTCGTCAATCTTTTTTATGTAATCAAATGCCTCTTTCTCTATCCGATTTGTAAGAGCCTCAATGACGTAGCTTCCACCAAGTGGATCAATTGAATTTACAACACCGCTTTCCTCAGCAATAATCTGCTGTGTTCTAAGAGCCACCGTTACGGCCTCCTCTGTAGGAAGGGCAAGTGTCTCATCCATAGAATTCGTGTGAAGAGACTGAACGCCACCAAAGACCGCTGCCAGTGCCTGAATCGCAACCCTTACAATGTTATTTAAAGGCTGCTGAGCTGTAAGACTGGCTCCTGCCGTTTGTGCATGGGTTCTTAACATCCACGACTTGGGATTCTTTGCCCCGAACCGCTCACGCATAATCTTTGCCCACATCCTTCTTGCCGCACGGAATTTTGAAACCTCCTCTAGGAAGTCGTTATGGACATTAAAGAAAAAGGAAAGCTGGGGAGCAAAATCATCAACGTTAATACCGCGCTCAATACATTCTTGGACATAACCAATTCCATCGGCGAGTGTAAAAGCCAGCTCTTGAACAGCAGTAGAGCCAGCCTCACGAATATGGTAGCCGGATATTGACACCGGATGCCACTTAGGGACGTGCTTTACACAAAACTCAATCATATCAACTACGATTTTGACAGACGGCCTAGGAGGACAAATCCACTCCCTCTGTGCGATAAATTCCTTTAGCATATCGTTTTGAATAGTTCCGTCCAATTTATCCCAGCTTATACCCTGTTTTTCCGCCACAACGAGATACATGGCAAGTATTATGCTTGCCGTGCAATTTATGGTCATAGAAGTCGTTACTTCATCAAGCCTTATTCCGTCAAAGAGCACCTCCATATCGGCAAGTGAAGACACAGACACACCCTCTTTTCCAACCTCCCCCATTGCCCTTGGATGGTCGCAGTCATAACCCATAAGTGTGGGCATATCAAATGCAGTGCTAAGACCAGTCTGCCCCTGATCCAGTAGGAATTTAAACCTCCGATTGGTGTCCTCCGGAGAGCCAAAGCCGGCGAATTGACGCATAGTCCAGAGCCTTCCGTGATACATTGTGCTATAGACACCGCGAGTAAATGGAAAGGAACCAGGAAAACCAAGATCACGAAGATAATCAAAGCCATCTAAATCCCCCGGGGTGGCAAGAGGAGGGACATTCATTCCTGAAATAGTTGTAAAATTCTCGTCCCTTTTAGACAGGGTCTTATACTCCCTTTCCCAGGTTTCTTTTTCCCATCTTATTTTCTCAATTTCCTTTTTGTCAAATAACATTTGTTTCCTCCCATTAGCAGTACTAGCTTTAGAAAACCCTAGGAATTCTCATGTACACCTTAAATTTGGCGATCTCCAATTAGATCGGGAAGGGGTTCTGCTATGAAACCTCCTTTAAGACATTACTTGCAATAACGATTCTCTGTATCTCAGATGTTCCTTCATAAATCTCTGTAATTTTTGCATCCCTGAAATGCCTCTCAGCAGGATAATCGGTCGTGTAGCCATATCCACCATGAATCTGAACTGCCTTTGTCGTAACCCACATTGCAGTCTCAGATGCAAAGAGCTTTGCCATTGCAGACTGTTTTGTAAATTTCATTTTTCTATCCTTCATCCTTGCCGCCTGCCAGACAAGAAGCCTTGCCGCCTCAATACGCACTGCCATATCAGCTATCATAAACTGTATCCCCTGAAAGTTTGAAATCGGTTGATTAAAAGCCTCTCTCTCCTTAGAGTATCTCACGGCCTCCTCAAATGCAGCCTGAGCTATTCCAACTGCCTGAGCCCCTATTCCTATTCTCCCACCGTCGAGTGTCTGCATAGCTATCTTAAACCCATCCCCCTCTTGGCCCAATCTGTTCTCAACTGGAACACGGCAATCCTCAAAGATAATCTGAGATGTGCTCGATGCCCTTATCCCTAATTTGTGCTCTATCTTTCCGACAATTACCCCCGGGGTTTCCTTATCAACTATAAACGCCGTGATTCCATGGTGCTTCTTGGAAAGATCTGTTGACGCAAAAAGAACTATAACATCTGCCTCAGGACCATTTGTTACCCAGTTCTTTGTGCCGTTAATGACATAGTATCCTCCATCCTTTGTCGCAGTGGTCCTAAGGCTCCCCGCATCAGAGCCAGCTGCAGGCTCACTAAGAGAAAAGCACCCGAGTTTCTCCCCTTTAGCAAGATATGGAAGATATCTTTTCCTCTGCTCCTCATTTCCAAATCTGTAGATCGGGTCGCAGACCAGAGAATTATTCACGGACATAATCACCCCTGTTGATGCACAGGCCTTGCAAACCTCCTCTAAAGCAAGGATGTAAGTAAATGTATCCATTCCGCTTCCGCCGTACTGCTCGGGAACAAAGATCCCCATAAAACCAAGCTCTCCCATCTTCTTTACAAGCTCGGATGGAAATCTCCCTTCTCTATCAATCTCCGCAGCGATCGGTTTAATTTCATTCTCAGCAAAATCCCTTGCAAGCTCCCGAATCATCTGCTGCTCTTCTGTAAGCTCAATTATGCTCATACTCAATCACCCAGATATTAAAAACAACATCTCTATTTATAGGCTTAACTATAAAACATCCCCCATCTAAAGCAAGCCTTAGATATTACCTTATTCCTTGCCATTGAGAAAAGCCTTTTTCAACCTATGGTTAATTAGCTCTGGTTTTTCCCGCATCATAAAATGTCCGCTATCAGGTACATATTCTATGGTATAGTTTGTATACCAATTAGTCACAAGATCGGTCCAAACTGAGCGTATAACCGGATCACCCATTCCTTGTATAAAAATCATAGGGATATCTGAGATAGTTCGGTCAAGTTCAGTCCATGTACCCTGTGAGAATGAGGCTCGATATGTGTTGAATCCACCATGGATATTGCCAGGCTTAACATAATTGTCTGTGTAGATCTCGATTTCTTCCTCGCTAAATAGATTCTTATTGTAAGACCAGTGTGATAGGAAGTGTTTGAAGTAAATCTTTGTTGCCTCACGGCTTGAGGATACTAGATCAACAGCCATATCCAACTGATGAAACAGAAAGTACCAAGATTCGAGGAAGTTCGATGGACTTAAGAAGCGCTCTGTCATGCCGGGTACAATGGGGTTAAAAATGGCAGCCTTAATAACCCTATTACGATGCCTACGTACCAATTTATGTATACCAATGGCTGCCCAATCATGGCCCGCAAAATAGGCCTTATCAATGCCCAAATGGTCAAGCAAATGTACCCAATCATCAACAACATGGTTAATGTGAAAAAGACCGATTTGATTGAGCGGTGGCTTTTCTGAGTCTCCATACCCACGCATGTCGGGAACAATTACGTCAAAATCCTTACTCAATGGACCTATATTCATATGCCATTCCCACCAAAAACCCGGCCATCCATGGCAGAGTAGTATAGGCATTCCACTACCCTCACGGACGTAGTGTAATTTAATATCTGGCAATTGGGCAAAATGGTGCTGAAAATCCTCTGGCCGTCTAATTGGCATGGTAAAAATCCCCCTTTCTTTTTAAGAGCTTAATCCACCATATAGATTAACCTGTAACTCCCAGGAGCGGGAGTTACAGGATGTGAAAGAAGGATACACAAATGGGCTCTCAATTCAATTAAAAGAAGATTCCATTTTTCTTGAGGCAAGCTTTTACAAACCTGTTCCAATCGTGCCTTTAGCCGCGCTATTCAACCTAAAGACCAACACTCCCCGCCTGGCTATATATTGGGAGCATAAAGCGATGGCGCATGTTGTACTTAAATGGTGTAGCATAGAGGAGCATATTAAAGTCTTTAGCCGGATCCCTGGTGATTGTCTTTGTCCATATGGTCTTTGCCGGAGGAATAATCAGGTTGAATGTGAAACTGATAAGACCGATTACCTCTACGTTTCCGAGTTGCCCACCCATGTAATCATACGGTGTTCCAGACATGTACCAAGCACGAATATCCTGACCCGTTGCAGTACGAATACTTGCAGGGTTTAGCTGGAAGCGGTGCCCAGTTCCAAATCCCGGTGGTAGCTCCGATGGAAGATATGTAACCTCATGTATGCTCTTTATCACATCTGGCTCTGTGGTAATACGGTAATTCATCCGACCCCAGTCGGTCTTGCCATAAAATGTCGGTCTTGCTGAAAGCGGCTTATCGGAATAACGGCCATTAGCCGTATGGAGGACATAACCTCGGCGTTCCATTAGGTGGTTGAAGTAGTTATTATTTGTTCCATGCTCAAAGCCCGCTATATAAGCAGCCTTCTTAGGAAATCCAAATGGCTCTTTTCCTGCCCAGATCGGAGAGTCGTTTGAAAGATACATATATGGATAATATCCCGCTTTGTATGTGTTGCCATCCGGTGAGTCTACCGTAGCGGAGAAGGTTACCCCCATCTCCATGTACGGTCCAAGCATGGTATTTTTGTGTATAACGTACCAGAATTCTATTATATCATCGTGGACCTTTATAGGTTCGGGGGTGATTTTCTTCATGTTATTTATGTCAGCGCGGATAACATAGGCCATCCACCGGCTCTCTGTATAGGTCAACGGGATGATGTCGTAGTCGAATATTGGATCCGCTACACCCTGGCTTATAATGTGGATTCTATCTCTATCCAGCGGGAGGGGTGGTACCTCTCCTTCTGCCAACCATGGATAACTATACTCATTTCCTTGTATACCCATTT
>CAYMEO010000059.1:0-17547 GCA_964389705.1 uncultured Spirochaetia bacterium | reverse complement strand
TTTATACCTTAAGGAGGCTAATTATACATATCTTTGCAACAGAGCAATATGGAGAGATTATCCTTTGTGGGAAAAAGATTCGTACATAAAAAGGAATGAAGCGAGACCATATAATCAAGATAGCAATTCTGGTTTTGGTCCTATTAGGCTGGGGATCATTTTTGTACCAGTACATCCAATTAAGAAATAAAGATAAATACTATGGTATTCCTTATTACAAAAAGGCTCCGGATTTTACCCTTACAGACCACAATGGGAACAGGATCTCTCTTTCTCAGTTTAGAGGAAAACTGATACTCATTGCTTGGGGATACACCCACTGCCCTGATATATGTCCATTAACCCTTTCAATGCTAAAAGGTGTTATGAATAAACTCGGTAATGAGCAAGATAAAGTTCAGGTTCTATTTATAACTGTTGATCCAAAAAGAGATACCCCAGAAAGATTAAGGAATTATATTCCCAGCTTTTATAATGGCTTCCTCGGACTGACAGGTACACCCCAAGAGATAAAAGAATGTGCCGAAGCCTACGATGTCTTCTTTATAAATCATGGCAATCATTACGGAAGAAGTGAATCCGATACTTGGGATACATACCTGATGACTCATACTACTACAATCTATCTTATAGATCAAAATGGAAGGTTACGCCTAACCTATCCTTATGATAAATTCAATTCAGAGTCTATAGCAGATGATATAAGAAAAATTCTTGAGCAATAGGGGAACATATATCTGGGAATCTAAGAGGCGTATCGCATACTATATCTAGAAAAGGTATCCAAAGAACCTCGGATAATGAAAGCAATTCTTTAGAATCCTTTAATTCAATCTAAAAATGCTGTGTTCCAGTGTATTGACATTTATTAAACCCATGATAAATTTGAAAATGAAAGTGATTTTCAATATAAATATGAATTGGATTGAGAGGTACACCAAATGAAAATAGGGAAAACCGATAACTCCAATGGTTTTCGTCTCGGATTTTACCTAATTGCCCTCTTGTTTAGCCTTATTCCTTTATCTTGCAATAATGACGATAAAATAAGCGAAATAGAAGAAACCTTTAGGAACCCGCCTGAAATCTCTAGCTCAAACGGCGTCCTAGATACAACCCTGAAGGTAGGGTTTTCGGAGGTAATGATTGGAGATAAAAAGGTGACTACAAGGGTCTATAATGGGTCCTATGTACCGCCAACACTCAGGGTACATCCGGGGGATATAATTAGGCTTAGGCTTGAAAATTTCATTGATCAGATGACAAGCCTCCACTTTCATGGAATGAACGTCACCCCAATTAGCCCTTCAGATGATATTTTTATCATGGTAACACCCACAGGTACATTCAATTACGAGATTCCAATCCCCAGAGATCATGCGTCCGGATTGGATTTTTATCATCCCCACCTATATGGCCTAACTGAATTCCAGATAATGAGCGGTATGGCAGGGGCTATAATTGTCGAGGGATTATTAGATCCATTTCCCAAGCTCCAAGGTATACGGGAGTTAACAATGGAGCTAAAAGATATACAAATAGACCCTAATGGTCGTGTCCCAATGGAAATGGATGTTGATGAACCTAGCTCTCCAACTATCCCTACAGTCAATGGCCTAGTGAATCCAGTAATTAAGATTCATCCTGGAGAAACCCAATTATGGCGTATAGTAAATATGGGTCCAGACCGCTATTATCTATTAAAGCTCGATGGCCATACCTTCTTTGAGATCGCAAGAGATGGCAAGCGCCTTAATCAGATAGTGCCTGAAAATGAAATACTTCTTCCCCCGAGTTCACGTGTTGAGGCATTAATTCAAGGGGGACCAGCAGGAGCCTTCTATGGATTTAAGACGTTGCCATTCAATACAGGACCAGAAGGTGACACTTATGCCGGGGCTATGCTCGCAACTCTGTTATCAGATGGTCCAGCCGAGAAACCTATTCCACTTCCTACAAAATCAGAGTTCCCTCCACTAGAGGATTTGTGTGATCCCAGCGAACTTATCGCTCAAAAAAGAACAATCGTATTCTCCGATGGTTCCGATGACAGTACGTTTTTTATAAATGGAAAAACATTCGATCCGAGCCGGGTAGACACCCAGGTAAAAATTGGTACTCTGGAGGAATGGACATTACAGAACACTTCCAAGGAATTGCACGTTTTTCATATTCACCAAGCCTATTTTCAGGTTTGTGAAATCAATGGAGTGAAACAGCCATTTACTGGGTATCAAGATACCGTTAATATGCCGTATTTAGATGAAGACCCCAACAAACAAGGCCCAGGGGAGGTAAAGATTGTAATTAACTTTAGAGACCCCACAATCGAGGGTAAATTTGTTTACCACTGTCACATCGGTGAACACGAAGACCACGGTATGATGGCTGTAATCCAAGCAGTGAAATGATGGCTCCTTGTTTAGGTTTATTTCTCGGTTTTTATCACATAGAAGGTGTTTGAGTCTAAGGTGATTTAAGCAGCCTCGGTTGTATTTTCATTAGATACTAGAGCTTAACTGGTTTTTTAAGCACTCATTAAAGGCCCTGTAAGTCGGCTCATCAAAGAGAACAAAATAAACTCTATCAATGGACGTTTTTTCACATTCGAGGTAACTAGAAATTACATCAATCATAACTTCGGCACACTTATCTACGGGGAACCCTCCAACTCCAGTTCCAATCGCAGGAAATGCGATTGTTCTTATCCCTTTCTCATCCGCCCTAATAAGGCTATTTTTAGTGGCGGCTCTCAATGATTCCTCAGTTACAGAACCGCCGAGATACATCCCAGCAGCATGGATCACAAACCTCGATTTTAGGTTCCCAGCCCCTGTAATGACTGCCTCTCCTAGAGGTATTGGGCCAATCCTGTCGCATTCTTTTTGAATCGAATCCCCTCCCCTTTTTCTTATAGCTCCGGCAACTCCGCTACCGAGAATCAGGTCAGTATTTGCAGCATTTACAATGGCATCCACATCCATATCTGTAATATCACCTTCGAGAGCCTTTATTTTATCCGCTAAGCCCATGGCATTTTCTCCCAATATTTTATTGACCACCCATAAGTTAGCACTACTGTATTCATCCATATTATTAGCTCTAATATATTTATATAGTATATAACCCTGCAATTGATTTGTCCCGTTCTCTAAATCCCACTTGCTCTTTCTTTTTTGACCTTTTCGGAATGTATTATAAAAAATTAATTGTCAGATAAAATCGGATTTCTGGCTCTTGACTTTTGATTTAGAACAATTACAACTGTAACTGAAAAAAGATATATAATTCTTTAGATTTAAATGGGCTTAAGATCAAAAATGCTGGTTTCGGCTTATAGATTATTTCCATTCTCCCTAAGAGGAGACGCTCACATTGAGCATATTCATCCTGAGTATGATATCTCCTGTATTATAAATTTCTATGGGAGAGCTAATATGCTTAAAAACGTACTCTCCAGCCTATCAGATCAGGATTTACCTAAAGAAAGATTTGAAGTGATACTGATAGAAGATAAGGGAGGCACTAAAGAGGGAAGAGATATTTTGAAAGAGTTTAAGCCTAGGCTCAACATTGAGTATTTTGCACTCCTCGAAAATTACGGCAAAATGGGATATTCAAGAAATGTTGGAATCTCTAAATCAAAAGGAAAATTCATATTGTTTCTCGACGATGACACGGTGATAATACAGAGCAATTTCCTATCTAACTTGATTGAGGAGTTTCAAACCTCTGGTGCCGACGCCATAATACCGCGCGGCAGCACAAGCTACTGTATACTCGATGGTAAATACAGCTTTCATGATCCCTATTTCCCATCAAATCGATGTATGGCGTATAAAAGAGAGGTGCTCACAGAACTCGGCGGTTTTGTTTCAGAGATTATAGGACAAGAGGACGTTGAGCTTGTAGTGCGATTTATCGCATCCGGCAAAGAATTTTACAATTCCCGAAGGCTTGAGTTCCTACATCCCCCATTAATTTTAAATAACCTCAACAAAGCGGCTGCCGTCGGTATGTCTTTTGCCGGACTAAGAAACAGGTACCCACTTATTATATGGATAATTCTCCTTATAAACGGCTCCAGGTATCTGCCGACACTGCTTTTTCCAATAAGTAAAAAGCTACGTATGCAGGGCAAATTCAGCCTAGGCTTCTTGCTTGGAATTCTATATTCAATTATGGGCAGGGAAATCGAGTATAATGAGAGAAAAACTATAATTGATAACAAATCTACAAACACAGCTAATGGCAGTAAAGGGTAGAGGTCTAATTTCATGCAGATAGCCAAGAGGCTTTACTTATACAAAGACCTGTTTCGGGTATTTGTCTGGCGAGAATTTACCATAAGATATCGCCAGTCCATCATCGGCGTGCTATGGGCGATAATTCAACCCCTGAGTATGATGGCACTATTTACTTTTATTTTTTCATACGTGCTTAAATTAAAAGTGGCAGATTATCCCCATACGATCTTTTTTTATTCAGGTCTCTTGCCCTGGATATTCTTTTCTTCTTCGCTGAATTACTCAATACCAAGTCTGACAAACCACTACGATCTTATTACAAAAATCTATTTTCCCCGTGAGATTCTGCCCTTATCGGGCATCTCGGTTGCCTTTATAGACTACATAGTAGCCTCGCTGATCTTTGCCATAATCCTGGTTATATACAAAATCCATCTTACATGGAATGCACTCTGGCTCATTCCGCTTTTTGCATTGCTTCTTTTTTTTACGATTGCTGTATCTCTATTTTTATCAAGCGTCAATGTATATTATAGAGACGTAAAACTAGCTACAGGGTTTCTCATACAAGCCTGGTTTTTTGCATCTCCCGTCATGTATTCTATTGACCAACTTAACGTCAAGTTCAAAGTAATACTCTTTCTCAATCCCCTTACATTCATTATTGAAAACATGAGGAGATGCGTACTTGAGGGCAGACCCATAGTGCTCTGGCAATTTGTTCTCGTAGGTGTCATCATAACCATATTTTACTTCCTATCATACAAATTCTTCATTAAAACAGAGCGCGACTTTGCGGATGTTATATGATGCTATAGTTGAACTCAAAAACGTATGGAAAAAATACTCCATAAGAGATATGTTTCACAGATCTCTTAGAGAGGACTTCGTCAATATCTTCAGGGGAAACAAATGTGATCTCAAAGAGGACGAATTCTGGGCACTCAAAAATATAAACATCTCTCTAAGAGGAAGGGAATGTGTGGGTCTCTATGGACCGAATGGATCTGGTAAAACAACAATTCTAAAGCTCATATCATCTGTTACATATCCTACCAGAGGTGAAGTTATAGTTAAAGGCAGGGTTGCCCCTTTAATAGCAGTGGGCGCCGGGTTTCATCCCGACTTAACAGGCAGAGAAAACATATACATGAATGGAACCATTATTGGAATGACGCTAAAAGAGATAAAGAAACATATGACCGAGATTATAGAGTTCTCTGAGCTTGAGAGGTTTATTGATATGCCGGTAAAGAAGTATTCTTCTGGAATGTACCTTAAGCTCGGATTTTCTATAGCAATCCACAGCAGCGCCGAAATCCTCTTGATAGATGAAATACTTGCCGTAAGCGACGAGTCGTTTCAGAAAAAATGTATTAGGAAGATCAAGGACATAAAATCAAACAAGACTATGGTCATAGTATCTCATAATAGGGCTCTGATAGAGCAAATAGTGGATAGAATAATATTTATTGAAGAAGGAGAAATAAGGAACTTACCCCAGGCGATTATTAATAAATGAGATTACTCAGGGTAAAAAAATGGCTAGTTATCCAAAAGTATCAATAGTCATAGTCAACTGGAATAAAAAGGGCTATATTATCAATCTACTTAGCTCCCTTAGAGATATAAATTACGACAACTATGAAATCACGGTCGTTGATAATGCCTCTGAGGACGGTTCAGTTGAGGCGATAAAAGAAAAATTCCCCGACATAAACCTCATAGCGAATTCTACTAACCTCGGTGGCACAGGAGGATTTAATACCGGAATAAGGTACGCACTAGAAAAAGGAGGATATAAGTACATCTGGCTTTTAGATAATGATGCAATGATAGAAAGAGATACATTGGTAGAATTAGTAAAGGTGATGGAAATGGATGAGACAGTAGGAATAGCAGGGTCTAGAATACTTGACCCTGAGCAGAAGGACTTAACAGTAGAGATTGGGGCACTGTTTAGATGGGATACAATTGGAGTGGTTCCAATTTGCCGCAATAAAAGGATAGTTGAAGAATATATCCCCAGAGAAGTAGACTATGTAGCTATTTGCTCGGCTCTGGTGCGCGTAACGGCAGTTGATAAAGTAGGTCTTATGGACGAGAGATTCTTTATCTTCTGGGATGACATGGATTGGGGTCTTTGTTTTAAAGAAAACGGATTTAAGGTAATAGCTGTTCCTAATTCAATAGTCTATCATCCCTCTTTCACAGAGAGAAAACGCGGAGTGCTCACAGATTTCTACTACGGAATTAGGAATCCCCTATTAGTATACACAAAACATGCCCGTCCTTTAAAACGGCTTCTTATATTCTACAACTATCTCAGATACTTATGCAAAGGAACGATTCTCCTACTGCTTAGCAATCGGAAAGAAGAGGCATATATAGCACTAGATGCCATTCAAGATTTTTGCCATAATAGGTGGGGAAAGTTCTCTAGGCTCCCGAAATTGAGTGCTGAGCCAAAGGCACCTAGTGAAAACTTGATTGCAAACAAAAAGGCAAAAAGAATTTTGATTATAGCAGGAGATACAAAAGAAGAGGTAGTGTGTTTAAGAGAAAAAATCAAAAAGATATTTGCTGAAAGCAAAATTTCATTACTCGTCTCAAGCGATAGGGAAGAGGTCTTTAGACCCTACTTTAGCAATATTCTAGTTGTAAATTCAAAGAGACTAAACAGCATATCTTACAGTATCTGGGTGTTTTTAAAGATAATCCTGTCCCAATTTGACGTTGCTGTTTGTCTGAAAATATCGCTCTTTTCCTTTGCCATTAGAAGAACCTACTTTTACCTCTCCAATAAGGATGCACTTATAGAGTGCGATAATAATTGCCTACATATACACAAACCAATCTTAGCTGCTGTTTTAGGCGAGATTGCCGCTCTAGCAATAATGCCGTTTGTATATCTCAATAGCTTTAGGTACAAAAAAAATAATTAATCAAATATCTCTCGATTTCTTTTCCCCATAAGTCATTATAGATTTCCCATCGCCGCTCCTATAAAAAGGCCGTCCTTTATTGATTCTGCGATCCCCTGAAAAACCCAACGTCCATATCGGCCAATTTGATAGACATTGTGCTTCTCCAATAGCTTAAGCGCCTTTACTCGCCATCTGGAACTCGGCCAAGACCATGTATACGCAACCTCAATCCATGTAGGGTCTATTACCTCCACCTCTTCAATGAACCCCCACGACTGCAATTCCTTTATTACCCCCTCGGAATAGACCCTTATCTCCTCATCCAAGGGCTTAGATACATTCCAATATGCCCGCTCCACATATATGCTTACCCTATCGTTTGCCATTTGTGATGATCTTGGAAGAAAGAGTGTATCCACATTACTGTAGAAGCCTACTCGGTGAAAGCCAGAATCCGTATCCGGTATATATAGCCAATGCTCATAGGGGCATTGAGCCCCACGCTTTGCCCCAATGTTGAGTACGAGCACCGATGTATAACAGTCTGGTCTTTCATCCAATTCTAAGCCAGTCATTTCCATAGTCTTAGATAGAGGCAGGGTTGAAATCAACGTATTGTATCTAGCACCAGAGCCATCAGTAAAGAGAACCTCTTTTTTATATACATCTATTTGAGCCACCCGTTTTCCATAATGGACATTACACCTTCTGGCCATCTTTTGAGCCAGTGTATTTAAGCCCTCTTGGGGATAGATATAAGTTGCGTTGTATCCAACAGGAGGAGTTCGATCAAAAGCCCCGTGAATGACAAGAGGTATATTTATTGGTGATTTGTAAGCGTCCTGGGGAGCAATTTTTGTCCAAAGACCCGCTGTGTATTTTTCATGGAAGGGAGCAAAGAAGAGTTCCAAAAGAGTTGGCCCAAAGCTCTGCTCTAGCCACTCAGACATCGTCCTAGGTGTTTCTTTTGGAGCGGTTATTATCTCAGTAAGGGCTTTTGAGGCAATTTCTTTATCCAGATAGCCTAGATGGTTTTGTATTGGATAAGGAACGTAGAGATTCTTCTTACTAAAAAACACAGATGAATTCCGTTCATAGGATTTTACAGGTGTAAGTAATTGTATAAAATGCAAGACGACTGGGTCCCCGCCGAATATCCAATGTCCCCCACCAATCTCAAATCGGTAGGCTTCTCCGTCTTCGGGAGACGTATAAAGTCGATTAACGTCATGGGGCCGAATGCAATATGACGAGCATATACCACCGGGGACACTCTGGGCTTCATATATAGGCAGTCCAGATGCCCATCCCGCTGCAAGACCCGTCATACCAGCGCCTAAGATGAGTGTATTTGTCTCTTTCATTTTAAAACCTCCTGATTATAGTCATGCATACTAAAAGCACTTCTAACCATACAACAAATACTAGACATTTTATCCGAATTGCACCAACTAAAGAAAGCTGCTAGAATTACGACATCATTTTTCCACTATATACTAATAGGTTCGGAGAGACACAATTTGAAAATCTCTTTTTACAGATACTCGCTTCTCAGTAGAGGCGGAGACAAGATGGTAGTTGAATATGCCAACTACCTTGCTGCTAAAGGCTATAGCGTTACCCTGTGGTACAGTAACCTCAACACGGTTTTTAAGCTGCATCCCAAGCTCAAGCTGTCAAAGATCCCTATTCCTACCAAACTCGGAGCGATTATATACGCATCTCTAAAGAAATTTCAATCGAATGCCATAGTCGTAGATATTATCCCTTTGGCGTCTGTGGTATCCTCGAGAAACAGATCTCGTCTAATCTATTTTGCCCAGGACTATGATGAGTCTTACTACAAAAATCCGCTTAAAAGGCTCCTCATTAAGTCCTTTTACTTCTTCTGTCTAAGGTTCATAAAAATAAAAACAATTGCCGTATCGGGTCAACTGGCTCAGGTACTGAGAGAAAAATACGAAGCCGATGCAAAAACTGTTGAAAACGGAATAGACCTGAGCACTTTCTATCCCGACCCCGATAAAGAACTGATATCAACTAAGGGGAATAAAAAAGCGGTGCTCATACTTTCAAGAAACGAGTACAGAAAGGGATTTGATATTGCAGTTAAGGTTATAAATGGACTAAGCGATGAGCAGAGAGATAAAATCGAGATTTGGGCATGCGGAGAAGAAATTAAAGAAGGCATTCTAAAGGCTAGAGTTAGGAACTTCGGCTGGGTTGATGAGAACAGACTGAGAAAGATAGTCAGCAGTGCCGATGTTCTTCTCTATCCTACAAGACATGAGGGGCTTCCGCTTCTTCCGCTTGAAGCTATGGCCTGCGGTTGCCCCGTAGTTACAACCAAAGCCGTTACGTATGCAAGAGACAAACATAACGCCCTTGTAACAGAAATAGAAGACGTTGATGGCTTAAAAGAAAAACTACAAACAATACTGAAAGACGATATTCTAAGGGAAAGGCTACAAAGAAATGGATTTAAAACGGCTAGAAAATATAACCTCAAAGAGAGTCGAATGAAATTTGAAAAGATAGTCGCCGATATTTTTCACTTCAATTCTGATCTGCCCGCTAATAGACTCACAAGCATCTCTTCTAAGTGATGATATGAAAAGACTTCTCATCTGCGCTTATTATTTTCCCCCCATAGGCACACCGAGGAGCTATAGATGGCGGGAGTTCGTAAAGCGCCTTTCAAAAAACTTGGAGATAGACGTCCTTACAATACACACCTTTGACAATCACCCCAACTATGATCCTAAGCTTCTTGAAGACTTGCCCGATAGGGTAAGGATATTTAGAACCTACCCTGGGATTATGCACCATTTCTCCAGCCTTCTTCTTGGTAAGGCAAAGGATAATAAACAATTCAACCCAAATAAACGCCAAATTCCCCTTAGACGAAGGGTAGGCAAATACCTATTTAGGGCTTTCGAGAATAAGCTCAGAGCTATTTTCATCCCCGATGAGGCAGTAACCTGGCTTCCATTTGTGCTCATAAAGGGAAAAAGACTCATAGAAAAAAACGGATACGATGTAATTATCTCCTCCGGCTTTCCTTTTACCTGTCATATAGTGGGCTTCTTTTTAAAACGCATCAGCCATGGCAAACCTTGGATAGCAGACTATGGAGACCCTTGGGCCTACAATCCCACATTTCTCTTGCCAAAGTGGCGTTCATTTATTGATAAAATAATAGAATCTAAGATTTTAAAAGCCGTAAACAAGATTATTGTTACCACAGATAGAACGAAAGAACACTATTTGAACCTGTATCATTTTTTAAAACCACAAGACATAGAGGTAATCACACAGGGCTTTTCCCAGAAAGAAATCGAAGGGATTTCTCCGGAGACTACAGATAAATTCAGGATTGTTTATACCGGAATATTTTATAAGACTCGCGAGCCTTTTGTGTTTTTCGATGCACTAAGTGGTCTAAAGGATATCTGGGAGGACTTAGAGATAATTATTGCAGGAGACACATCTAATGATGAGTACAGGCGATATACTGAAGATAAAGGGTTATCCGAGATTGTTAGGTTTATCGGATTTGTTCCCCAAAAAAGAGCCCTCTCACTTCAGAAAGGGGCCTCACTGCTTCTTCTAATAGGAACAGCCGGGGGAATCCAGGTTCCTGGGAAAGTCTATGAATATATTGCAGCCCGAAGACCTATACTATTAATAAAAATGGATAGTTACGATGTCGCTTCTGCAGTAATTGAGAGGTTTAAAAGGGGCATCTGTATTGAAAATGATTCTAAAAAGATAAGTGAATCTATATCTTATCTATACAATTTATGGAAAAATAAACGTCTCGATTGTGAGTTCAATCTCGAAGGCGTAGATAAATTCTCTTGGGACAGATTAGCTGAGAAGCTAGAAAAAATAATACTAGAGATAACAGAGACTTAAAAGAGCACAAGCAGTAAACGAGATGATCAAAATCGGCTCAAATCCTTATAATATAATTGAAGCCACCGGTAATCAAAGCTTTATATACTTCATATTAATTATCTCAGACTTTATGAACAATACTAAAATAATATTGGAACTAACTAACGTAGAGGTTATTTTCAATGACGTCATAGGATGATATCAAATCAGGCCTTTGCCACAATACTTCCCCACTCATCCACCTCACACCTAAAACCAGGAGGAATAAAAAGAGTAGATGTGTTTTCTAGAATCAAAGCAGGGCCTGAAAATTTGAATCCCGTAAAGAAATTCTCTCTTCTATAAGAATTCGTTCGAATCAGTTTATTATCAAAAAACAAATCCTCCTTTTTAGATTCCACTTTCTGATGTGCCACAGTCAATCTGGGAAGCGAGAGTTTCTCTTTTTTCATTATCGCCCTTACCCTCAGTGTAACAACCTCGATCTCTCCCTCCGGCTTTAGATAGCCGTAGAGCTTTTTATGGGACTGATGAAATGTCCGGACGAAATTCTTCCCATAGGGAATTGTAATCTCATGTGACTGTCTCCTGTATCGTGCATCGAGAAAGCGCTCAAACTCAATTCGCTCTTTTGGAAATTCCCTTCGTGCTTTATCTTCTAAAACCCTGAACCCCCTTTCTAGGGTATTAATATCAGCCTTTTTGCCGGATAAAAATGTCGTTAGGCTGTAGTCTTTAAATGAGTCAGCCATAAGCATCCCAATAGCAGAGAGCGCACCTGGATCTCTCGGAAAGATTACTGTTTTAATTCCCAGTCCAAGGGCAAGTTCACAGGCATGAAGCCCACCAGCACCACCAAATGAAAGTAGGACAAACTCCCTCGGATCAAAACCCCGGCCGATTGATATGACTCTAAGTGCCCTCTCCATATTCGCATTTATGACCCTTACTATCCCCTCGGCAATCTCATCAACGGATAGGTTTAACCTATCTGCGAGAGTACCCAGTGCTGAGTGTGATTTTTCGGGAAAAATCTTCATCCTTCCTCCAAGGAACCAATTGGGGTTTATTCTTCGGAGTACTAAATTCGCATCCGTTACGGTTGCATCTGGGCCTTTCCCATAACACGCAGGCCCCGGCTCTGCTCCTGCACTCATAGGCCCTACCTTAAGAGCCCCCCCGGTGTCAATGTATGCAATTGAGCCTCCGCCTGCTCCTATACTCATCACATCAACCATAGGAATCTTTATAGGAATCCCGTCAATACAGGTTTCTGTCGTAAACCTGGGTGTCCCATTGCAGAGTGCAACATCCGTAGATGTACCCCCCATATCATAGGTGATTACCTTTTTATATCCTATCATCTCGGCAATCTTAAATCCACCTACAACCCCACCCGCGGGTCCCGAAAGAATCAGTCTTACTGGTTCATCCCCTGCCTGAGTAGGAGAAATCACACCGCCTCCTGAGTGCATTATAAGAATTCGGCACTTGGGGAGTCTCATTGCAAGTCCGTCCATATATGACTTCACTTTATCTAGAAGATATGAGTTTGCTACTGTGGTTGAGGTTCTCTCATATTCCCTGAATTCGGGCAGTATTTTTGATGAGGAAGAAATGGGGATTCCGAGGTGCTTGAGAATTTTTTCCACCTTCTCCTCATTTTTAGGATTCGCATAGGAGTGGAGAAAGGAAATTGCGATTCCTTCGATCTTAAGCCTCTTGAGCTTCGATAATAGTTTTTCAATCTCGGCTGGGCTAATTGGAGTTAAAACCCTTCCTCTAAAATCGGTCCTTTCATTAATCCCAAACCTTAGTCCTCTGTCTACAAGTGGCTTTGGAGGCTGCCAAAAAAGATTGTATAGCTCTCCCCTATTTTGTCTGCCTATCTCAATTACATCTTCGAACCCCTTTGTCGTAATAAGGGCAACCCTCGCACCCTTTCTCTCAAGAAGCGCATTCGTTGCAACCGTTGTTCCGTGCACAATTTCAACGCCTCTGATCTTGATTCCAAGTATGTCTTTAAGACCCCTTACAATCGCCAAAGAGGGATTCCTTGGAGTTGAGGGTACCTTATGGATTCGAACCTGCCTTCCATCAAAAAACGCGAAATCCGTAAATGTCCCGCCTGTGTCTATTCCTACACGAATCATAATGAGACAATTAATCCTTAATTGACTGTAGCCACGAAACCCTCATAACTGTGATTGTTACAAAGAGGTGAAATGCCAATAGACATTTCGATACTCCCCAATATTCATTCATAATAACAGACACCGTTGTGCTTACTCACTAAAATCACACATTTCCCGAAATCAGTTGTATAATCCCCCTTCTTACCATCATAATCCCTATGGCTGCAAGAAGTATGCTCATGATTTTCATAAAAGCCCTCGCCCCACTCTCTCTGAGCAACATTAGAATAAAATCAGCTTTGAGTAGCACCGCCGCCAATATAACCAGATTCAATCCAAACGCAATGAGAGTTGAGACGTATCCTTGAGTATCAACGAGTATTATTAGGGTCGTCAGCACCGCGGGACCAACCACTATCGGTGTTCCTATGGGAAAAACGCCAAGCGAGGTGCTCGGTTTTCTTCTAATCTCCGGGTTTTCTTCCCTCAGTAAATCCAAAATAGAGAATGAAAAAAGCAGCAGACCCCCTGCAATTGCAAAATCCGATACACTTATTCCTAGAAACTTAAATATAACCTTGCCTCCGAAGACAAATATAACCCCAAGAATAAGCGCAGTCAGTATGGAATCCTTAACCACGCCTCTCCTCTCATTTTGGCTGAGTTCCCTCGTTAGAGAAAGATACATGGGAATAATTCCCACCGGATCCATAGAGACAAAAAGAGGGATAAAACTCAATACCAGGGATTTTATCATTTACCAGGAGAATTTACTCCAGTGTAACCAGGGGGATATATTATCTTCACCTTTCCTTCGGCAATTTCTCTCAGAGCAAGGACAACCGCTTTATTATCGGTTTCTTCAGAAAGGGGTTTTGCGCCTTTTACAATCTGTTTTGCCCTCTTCATGGCCGCCACAGCAAGGGCAAATCTGTTTTCCACCTTCTCAAGACAGTCTTCAATAGTTATTCTTGCCATATTCCCTCCGAAAAGATCAATATAAAAAATATAAGCTACAAAGCCCAAGTAGTAAAGTGTTTACTCTAAGATCAAATTTGTGAATTCGCTCTAAATGTGGCCGATAACTGATCAGAGTAATGTTCTTACTCTAGAAGGCTGTCTCATTTCATTTAAATCGAGTACAAACAGGATTCGTCTACTAACGAAACAAAGAACCAATGGGATGACTCGGATTCCAGATTAAACTCAGTTATTATTAAGTGGTCTTTGGAGGAACATACAATGAATATAAAAGACTTAAGATTTGATAAAAACGGGCTTATTCCGGTTGTAGTTCAAGACGCCGAAAACGGGCAGGTTCTCATGTTAGCCTATACAAATAAAGAATCAATCGAAAAAACACTTTCGACAGGAAGAACACATTTTTGGAGCCGATCAAGAGAGAAACCCTGGTCAAAGGGTGAGGAGTCAGGAAACATACAGGAAGTAAAAAACATCTTTTTAGACTGCGATCAAGATACGATTCTGGTATTAGTCAACCAGAAAGGAGTTGCATGTCATACTGGGAAGAGAAGTTGCTTTTTCAGAACTATTGAGGGAATAGAAGAAAGTGCTCCGGCATTTGGAACCATTAGATCGGGGAGGACACTAGAAGAGGTATACCAGGTGATTGAAGATAGAAAACGAAACCCCAGAGAAGGCTCTTATGTAAGTGGTCTTTTTAAAAGCGGGCTCGATAGGATTCTTAAAAAGTTAGGAGAGGAAGCAGGTGAGACCATAATAGCGGCAAAGAACGAAAACAGAGATGAGATTATATATGAGATAGCGGACCTATGGTTTCATTCAATCATTGCCCTTGCTCACTTTGAGATAACCCTCAAAGACATATATGAAGAGCTTGGGAAGAGATTCAACAAACCTAAAGAGACCTATAGACAAAACGAACCTAAATAGGTTCATAAAAAAGGGAATCCTCAGGCTTAGAACTATAAACCGTTTATCTGATGCTCTTGTGCCTATCTTTCTCCTCGATGTAGTCGCCAATTACAGTTCTTGCCCTTACATCGGGCGGTAAATTGGACAGATCCGGCTTTGGCATATCTGTAGATAAATCAGAAACAACGGCAAAAGCAGAAAAGAGCCGCTCCCATTTCTTTGATTTACACTTTGGACAATGGAGCTTTTCTTCCTCTTCCTTCTGCATAATCAACTCAGCAAATTTATGATGACACTTTGAGCACTCATACTCATATAAAGGCATTTTAATCTTCCCCCTAATCGTTGAAATATTGGTTCAAATAATCATATCCAACCCATGAGCTGGCAATTTCCTCATCCTTCATTTGTTTATATTCTAAATGGTATCGAAGCTCATCACCAGGACGCGGCGCTCTTTTACTCTTGTCGTCGAGAATCGCCTTGAACAATGAAGGAATCCTACGAACTTTATCACCCTTATTACACAAAGGACACGTTAAATTCTTCTCCTCCTCTTTGTCGTAGATCAATTCGCTGAATTTAAAATTCTTAAGTTCAATATAGAGAATCCTATCTTTCTCTAATTTATAGCGAAACCTCCGTGCACCATATTTCCCCTTTTCACCCAATGCGAATATTGTTCTGCCCTTCCTACTATCGGAAACCTCGATATAATAAAACTTTGGGTTTCTCTTCATTATGTTTGATGCGTTGGTTTTATTAAGTCTCCTAACCAAGGCCGATATATCTGAGTTAAGCTCCTCAACACAACCATCACATTCATATTCATATACTGGCATGGCTTTTTCCCTCCTACGGAACACCTAAAATATAACAAAAATCTTACAATTGTTCCAGTTTACAAAAAAGATTCGGTCTCCACCTCTTAAAAATATCACGTATAGCACTATCCCCACGCCTATATTAAGGATTTGACAAAGATTGCCCGAAGATAATACTAATTGCACCCCCATTTTAAGGAGGAAGAGTGTGTCAGAACATAAAGAGCTTATTATTGAGGAAAAAGAATCAATATGCACCATTATTCTAAACAGACCCGAAAAGAGAAATCTACTGACTCCCAATATGCTCATCGAGATAGATTCGGAATTAAGAAGACTGAAAACCGAAGGAGAAATAAGATGTGTAGTAATCCGTGGTTCAGGGGACAAGGCCTTCTCTTCGGGTTATGATATATCGGCAATTGGAAAAATAAAGGATGATATGATGAGGGACTACAGAGATGACCATCCACTTATAATCGCATCAAGAGCCATAGAGAATTTTCCATATCCTGTAATTGCTATGATAAACGGCCATGCATTTGGTGGAGGACTCGAGCTTGCTATGACATGCGACATAAGGATATCTGTGGATGATGCGATATTTGCAATGCCCCCGGCAAAACTTGGGGTCATCTACACATACACCGGAATAAGAAAATTCTTGAATATAATCGGGCTTGGATATACAAAGGAACTTTTCCTTACCGGAAGAAATATTGATGCAAAAAAAGCCGAAAAAATAGGTCTCGTAAATTATATCGTCTCAAGACCCGACTTAGAAGAATTCACATATAAACTCGCTTCTGAAATCTGTGAAAATGCTCCTCTCTCAATGAGTACAATGAAAACTATGATAAATGCCTGGCAAAGGAATCAATCAACGAGCCGCGATGACGAAGAACTGATCAAAGAGATGATTCTAAGGGTACAAGAAAGCGAAGATTACAAAGAAGGTCAGAGGGCTTTTACAGAAAAGAGAAAACCGAAATTCCAGGGAAAGTAGGATAGTAGGATTCAGAGTCAAGAAGTCATCAAAGCCTTTTTCCAAATCTCTCCCAGTGAAACACCTCATCGGGTGATTTCCTTACCTTTTTTCTTTTTACTGTAAATTCCTCAGGATACCCAAACGGAAGAATCGTAAGGACGTGAAGATTTCTAGGAACATTAAGCTTCTCTTTTACCTTATCTCTGTCAATCGCCCCGATCCAGCAACACCCAACTCCTTCATTCCATCCGGCAAGAGCCATGTTTTGCACAGCTCTTGCCCCGTCTATCTCATGCCATTTATTCATCGGGTCAGTAACTACCACAACGGCAAAAGAGGCATCAACTATAAACCTCCCGCTTAAACAAAACTGGCCAAGTTCCCTCAGCGTCTCTTTATTTTTTATCACTATAAAATGCCATGGCTGACTGTTCATTGCACTTGGCGCAAGCCTTCCCGCCTCAATGATTCTATTTATCACGTTATCCGGCACGTCCTTTTTAATATAGCTCCTTATATCCCTTCTCTTTCTTATACACTCAAATGTGTCCATTTAGTTCACCTCTGACTTTCTCTTTACTTATCCGGACAAGCGATCTTACTCATTGTAGTATTTTACCTAAGGTAACA
>CAYMEO010000058.1:412-17658 GCA_964389705.1 uncultured Spirochaetia bacterium | reverse complement strand
TAATTTTTGATCCGTACTCGGCAAGTCTCTTAAGCTACTGGCTTCTGCCTTCATTCAGCGCTTTTCTGAGTTCCTTGCTGGGTCTAAAGTGGGGAAGCCTTTTAGGTAAAACCTGTACTGTCTCCCCAGTTCTGGGATTCCTGCCACTATAAGGTTTATAGCTCTTTGTAAAGAAACTGCCAAAGCCCCTTATCTCAATCCTACCGCCGCCTTGAAGTACATCAGTCATGTGGCCAATAATAGTATCAATAATCCGCTCAGATTGCTCAGGCTGAAGATTAAATTTGTTAGATAACTCCTTTTCCAGTTCAGATCTCTTCATCCGAAAACCCCCTTTATGAGTTTGAAATCCACTTTATTTGATTCGCCTTATGTTGTCAAGTCTCAAAGAATTTATTGAATAACCAGACTCAAAGGCAAATCCATATTTGCCCTTCACCTACTAGAGTAGACACATATCAGACAGTTATAAGTTATAATTGAATCAAAGGCAATTACACCCCCTTCACCATTTGACAAGCGTTAACCCAACAAATATGATTTAATTTAAACCGCGATCTTCCTGGGGAGTAAATACAATGAGAAGACTCGAAAGGCTGTTGAATAAAGCCGACAATTTTAAGGAGGCCGGAAGGTTTGAAGAGGCACTCAATGAACTCAAAAAGGCATTGAAAATTGCTCCATATGATCCGGATGTCTATTTATCATTCGCCCTTACTTATGATGCGATGGAGGAGTTTGAAAAGTCCGTTGAGTATTTCAAAAAGGCAATTGAACTCGGTCCCAAAGATGCCTACATCTGGACCCAGTTTGGAATTACCCTTGGAAGAATGGGGCGATACAGCGATGCCCTTGCCGTTTTTGAAGAGGCTCTGTCAATTGAGCCTGAATATATTGTAGCCAGATGGAATCTAGCTCTGACATACAGGGCGTTTGGATGCTATGAGAATGCACTGTCCGAATTTACAGAATGCATAAAGGCAGATCCAGATTCAGATTACATAAAGGGCGAAGTGCATTATCAGTTGGGTTTATGCTACTTTGATATGGGATGGACTCTCGAGGCGCTGAGAGAATTCAAGCGGCAGGTTGAGCTTTTTCCAGAAGACATTTGGGCTCATCTTTCAATTGGAAACTGCTACTCTGACTGTGGATGGATAGATGAATCAGTAAACAAGTATAGGGAAATCATAAACGCCTGTCCGAATTTTATTCCGGCTTATAACTCCCTTGCCATGTCTCTAGTTGAAAAGGGCTGGTACGATGAGGCGCTAGATGTTTTAAGAACGGCTTTAGAACTCTCTCCCGAAGACAAGTTAACAAAGGACAACATAGAGTACGTTCAATCATTAAAGGACAATGAAGACGGGTTTAAGGGTGTAATGATGCTCAACTTCATCATCCAGATTTTAAAGAAAAGGCAGTCTTTGAAAAAAAGCTGCTAACTCTCCGATAAAATCCTCTATTTTACAATGACTTCCCCTTTCATCTTAGACTCATAGTGTCCGGGCAAAAAACAAGCCATCTGCCACCTACCTTTACGGTCAGTTGGCACTGTGAAAGTAATTGTGGCTTTGCTTTCCGGCTTTAGTCTTACCATCGTCCCGTGACCCGGAACACTCATAAATTCAGCTCCACCTTCAGTCTGAGCAACAACCTCAATTCCTTCAAAAAAATCCTTTTCAAACCTCTTTGATACCTCTGAATGCAGATTGTCTGCCTTCTCAAGATGACTATATTCTCTCTCATGCTCATTGGACATTTCCATATGAGACTTGCCCTCTTCCACCCCGCGGCCTATCATGAACTCGTGTTCTATTTTCCCTTCATTAATGAGGCTAATATTCACCTCTTGGCCCACCTTGATTTGAATTGTTTGTGGCCGGAAATAGAATTCGCCCACTGTGATTTGTATAGTGTTTGATTCGGCTCGAGCTAACCTAGTGATAGGCGTGAGCAAAGCATATAGGACCAATAGGGTTAAAAGGAAGGTTCGGCTCATTTCCATCTCCTCCTTGTTATCTTATTGCAATTTATATCTCCTCTCACGCCAGGTCTCAACCCTGATATATAATGCGGGGATAACTACCAGATTCAAAAAGGTTGACGTAAAGAGTCCCCCAAGAATCACAATTGCCAAGGGTCTTTCAATCTCCTTACCAGTTGGCTCACCGAGAAGTAAGGGAACAAGGCCGAATGCGGCAACAGAGGCTGTCATTAATATAGGATTCAGCCGATCAAGAGAGCCCCGGACAACAGCATCACGTAAAGACAACCCTTTTTCCCTCCGCAACTGGGTATAATGGGTTATGAGAATAACTCCATTTCGAGTTGCAATTCCAAACAGGGTTATAAAACCGATCAGTGAGGGTACACTCAGTTCCCTTCCCACAAGAAAAACTGCATAAACACCACCAATAAGGGCGAGAGGAAGATTGACCATTACCATTGTGGCCTCACGTGCATTTCCAAAAGCCTGGTAGAGCAACATAAAGATTCCAAGTATCGCAACAATCCCAAAGATTGTAAGAACCTTTGTTGCCCTCTGCTGACTCTCAAACTGACCACCGTATTCAATAAAATAGTCTGAAGGTAGTTTCACCTGAGATTCAATCTTTTGCTTGGCCTCGGCAATAACACTACTTAGATCACGACCAGAGACGTTAAATTGAACCACTATACGGCGTTGAACCTGCTCACGATTTATTGTATATGGACGATTTTCAATATGTATACTGGCGACCTCGCCAAGAGGGATCTTTGCCCCTGTCGGGGTATCAACTAGAACATTTTTGATGGCCTCAATGTTATCTCTTGATTCTTTATTAAGCCGAATAAACAGGTCAAACGTCTTTTGTCCCTCTAGAACTTGAGAAACTGTGGTGCCATTTAAAGCGGTTTCAGTAATCCCTGCCAAATCCCCAATATTAAGTCCATATCTGGCGGCTTTCTCTCGGTCATACCTAACTATAATCTGTGGAACATCAATCTGCTGTTCCAATTGTAAATCTTCAACTCCTTTTACCGTCCCCATTATGTCCCTTACCTGTTTCCCTAGGCTTCGCAACCTCATTAAATCGGGACCAAAAATCTTAATGGCCACTTGTGCACGTATGCCAGAGAGCACTTCATCCATCCTATGAGAGATAAATTGGCCAACATTCACCGCAACTCCTGGGATTTGTTTTAAATCATTTCTTATAGCCTCAATCAACTCGTCAGCGGGTCTCTTCCCATACTTTATTGTCAGATCAAATTCGCTGAAATTGGGAGGCTGTGCATCCTCATCAAGCTCCGCACGCCCCGCACGCTGTGCAATTGAGACAATCTCTGGATATTTTGATTTATCTGTAAGATTCTTCCGAATCAGCGAACCGAGTCTCATAGACTCGTGCAGAGATGTACCCGGAAGTGTTGATAGAGCAATTATGAAATTACCTTCACGAAACTCGGGTAGGAACGAGCGACCGAAAAATGGAAGCATTGCAATCGCACCAATAATTAAAATAAGAGAAATACCCATCATCAAATAAAAACGATTTATCGACTGATGGAGAACACGTTCATAAATTCCCTTTAGAAATCGTACCAATGCCCCTTCTTTTTCTACCTCCACATGGCCAGATTCTTTACTATTGTCTAAACCCGGATTACAAGCAGCCGCCGGCTTTAGTAAGCGTACTCCTAATTGAACTAATTTCCTATCGCGTTCTCTCTCCTCTTTATGTGTAAGGAGCAAATAACAAAGCACAGGAGTTGTTGTTACTGCTACAAACAGGGAGCAAAGAACACTCACTATGAATGCAATCCCAAGCGGAGCAAAAATCCTTCCCTCAAACCCTGAGAGAAGAAATACAGGAAAGAATGCAATTATAATAATAAACGTCGCATAGACTATAGAATTTCGTATCTCCGTCGAACCCTTAAAGACAACTCCAAGCATAGGCTCAGGATGAGGTAACGCTCGGTTAAGGCGTAGCCTCCTAAAGACATTTTCTACATCTATTATCGCATCATCAACCACAATACCTATGGCAATGGCAAGCCCTCCGAGTATCATAGAATTAATCCCAATTCCAAAAATTCTTAAAACCACTAATCCTGCAAGAAGCGATAGTGGCATAGCAATAAGGCTGATAAAAGAGGCACGGAGGTTATAGAGAAATAAAAAGAGAACCACCATTACTATGACTCCACCCTGCCAGAGGGCATCTTTTAGGTTTTTGATAGCTGATTCAATAAAGTCGGCTTGCCTGAAAATGTGATAATTCATCCGAACACCTTGGGGAAGCTGTGCCTTAATTTCCTCAAGGGCTTTTTCAACCCTATATGTTGTAGTTAAGGTATCGGCACCATAAGCCTTTGAAATCGTACCAATAACAGCGGGGTTGTTCATAAAAGCACCGTCTCCACGCTTTATCTCAGGGCCTATCTTAACTTCTGCCAACTGACTGAGTGTAATTGGAGTTCCATCATTACGAACGGATACTACAGTTCTCCTCAAATCGTCCAATGAGGTAATTCGCCCAACACCTGTGACAACAAATTCCTCACCGCCACGATATAGAAAGCCCCCTGGAACATTTATGTTTGATTTCTCTACCGCCTCTTTTACCTGAGCTAGAGTCATGTCAAATGCCCTTAGCTTTAATGGATCAACAAGGACTTGGTATTGCTTAACTTCACCACCAATTGAGACAACAGAGGCTACACCCCCAATTGAAAGAACCCTAGGGCGGATTTGCCAGTCTGAGATAGTCCGAAGTTCCATAGGTGAGACTGTATCGCTTGTTAGACTGTATTTGACCAACCAACCTACGGCAGATGTAACGGGAAGCATTATAGGTGGCTTTGTACCAGGAGGGAATCGTCCCGTAACTGACTGTATACGCTCATTTATAAGCTGGCGTGCGGTATAGATATCTGTGCCCCATTTAAAAACAATAACTATGGTTGAGAGGCCAACAGAAGATGACGAACGTACCGTATCAACACCGGGCGTGCCGTTTACAGTGCTCTCTATTGGAAAGGTAATCAGTGTTTCTACATCCTCGGGAGAGAGTCCAGGGGCCTCGGTTTGAACTACGACCTGAGGCGGTGCAAACTCGGGGAAAACATCTACTGGCATCTGTCCAACGAGATAAATAGAGACACCAAAGAATATAGCAGTAGCCACCGAGATTATGAGTTTGTTGTTTAATGACCACCTGATTATTATGTTAAACATCGGGTCCTCTCCTTATCTCACAACCCTTAAGAATCTCGCATTGATTGCCACAATTACAGTGCTCAAGGACATAAACACCGCACCGAGTGCAGGGCTGAGAAGTATTCCCGACTTATAGAGCACTCCTGCTGCAAGGGGAATGGCAAAGGCGTTATAACCCGTTGCCCAGACAAGGTTTTGCATCATCTTCCTATATGTCGCGCGTGCAAGACCTATTATTGACACCACATCAAGTGGGTTATTCCTTACAAGAATAATGTCCGCCGTCTCTACAGCAACATCGGTGCCGGCACCGATGGCAATTCCCACATCGGCCTGTGCCAGAGCGGGGGCATCGTTTACACCGTCACCGGTCATGGCGACAACCAGCCCTCTGGATTGAACCTCTTTTACCTTTTCTGCCTTCTCATGTGGCAGGATCTCTGCGAAATATTCATCGAGGCCTATTTCCTCAGATACCCACTTGGCAACCTGTTTGTTATCTCCCGTTAGCATCATACACCTGATTCCCATTTCCTTGAGTCTTGAAATGACTTTTTTAGACTCAGGCCTTATGATGTCCGCAAGGGCGATCGCACCCTTTAGCTTTCCATCCATTATTACAAATACGACGGTCTTTCCTTGAGAAGAGAGCCTATTAATCCGTTCGTCATTTACAGGTATATTTTGTTCCCTCATGTATCCGGGGCTTACAACCTTTACATCCCTCCCGTTTACCCTTCCCTCTGTTCCCTTGCCGGGGATTGCCACGAATCCTTCAACAGGAAAGGTTTCCGTGGATGACGAGACAATACCCTTTGCAATGGGGTGTTCAGAGTGCACCTCCACAGATGCGGCGTATTTGAGGAGTTCATTTTCACGAATGGTATTATCAAAAATAACTTTATCGGTAACACCGAATTTACCCTCCGTAAGGGTTCCCGTCTTATCGAATATTATTGCCTGAATATTCCTTGCCCTTTCAAATGCGGCACGGTTTCTTATAAGCAGACCATTTTTTGCAGCGATGGCAGTTGAGACAGCAACTACCAGAGGAACTGCAAGCCCAAGCGCATGAGGACAGGTAATAACCATTACGGTTACAGTCCGCTCAAGGGCAAAGGCAAAATCCTTATTTAATACGAACAACCATATAAAAAGCGTGATCGCTCCGCCGGTAATGGCCACAATCGTGAGCCAAAGGGCAGCCCTGTTTGCCAAATCCTGAGTCTTTGATTTGCTCTCTTGTGCTTCCTTGACAAGCTCTATCACCCGAGAAAGAAAGGAATCCTTGCCCATCTTCTTTACCTCTACGGTAATCGAACCCTCACCATTGATTGAGCCTCCTATGACTTTGGAGCCTGCATTTTTATGTATCGGTTTTGATTCCCCCGTAAGCATGGACTCATTGACCGATGTCTCACCGTCAACTACCTCTCCATCAGCGGGTATCTTCTCCCCGGGTTTTACGAGTACCCTATCACCCAATCCAAGCTCATCCAGTGGCACATCTCTTACGCTTCCATCCGGCATGAGTTTATGCGCTTCTGACGGCATAAGTCTTGCTAACTCCTCGAGTGCCTTTGAAGCGCCCATAACGGATTTCATCTCTATCCAGTGGCCAAGAAGCATAATATCAATAAGGGTGGCGAGTTCCCAAAAGAAAACCATGCCGCTAAGACCGAACACCACGGCGCTGCTGTAGAGATAGGCGGTTATAATAGCTACGGCGACGAGTGTCATCATCCCGGGTTTTGATGATTTTAGATCGTCAAATAGCCCCCTGAGAAAAGGATAGCCGCCGTAGAAAAAGACAACAGAGGAAAGCGCAAAAAGGACATATAAGTCGCCTGAAAATCGAATGGCATTATCAATACCAATCCATTCTTGAATGACGGGAGAAAAGATAAGAATTGGTATTGTGATTATGAAAGATATCCAGAATCGCCTTTTGAAGTCAGCCACCATGTGGGCATGGTGGCTTATATGATCATGTCCTTTATGTCTTACATGCATAGTATGTTCATCATGCTTCACTTCATGATGCATTCTATGCACTTCATGTCCTTTGTTTGTATCGCCTTCCATATCGTCCTCCATATCTCCTGGTTACTTAAATCACCTATTCCCTTTCTTCTAGCCCACCACCTAGTAACCACTTCGTATAGACCTGCCGATTGCCATCTGTAACTACGCGGTCCCCGGGATGAAGACCATCTGTTATTTCGACGTATCGGTCATCCCTTACACCCGTGGCAACGTCTTGACGTATGAATCGGTTTCCGTTTTTTACAAATACAAATTTTTCTACCCCATCGTCGATGATCGCCTCTAAGGGAACCGCCAGGACTTTCCTGGCCGATTCAACCACAAGGGCAATCATGGCAAAAAGCTCAGGCTTGAGTAATCCCTCATTGTTATCTACAGAAGCCCAGATGTGTAGGGTGCGCTTGTGAGGATCAAGTCCGCTTGCAACAAATGTCACCTTTCCGGTAAAAACCCTGTTTGGATAGGCATCTAGCCTTATACGCACATCTTGACCGAGTTTAACCTTAGAAATGTCACTCTCAAATACATCTCCCTGCACTATCACCTTTGATAAGTCCACAATCCGAAAAAGGGTTTTATTTGGCTCTACTGCGCTGCCAAGCGATATATTTCTCTCAATAACAATTCCTGAGAGCGGTGCCGTAATTGATACCAGGGGTGGGGGATTACCTATTTGGCGGGGAAGCATAGCGGCGAGCTTTTGCCCCTTTTGAACTCGATCTCCCAGATTTACATAAAGCCCTTCGATGCGGCCCTCGGCTCTTGTGTTTACATCGGCAACTCTATTGGGTTCGGGCTTTACTACGCCACCGATCAATAGCACGCCTTCAATCGGTCTTATAGTGGCAACAACCGTTTTAAGACCTATGCTTTTTTGAGCGATATCTGAAAGCTCTACACCGATATTATTAGAACTAGAGGATGTATTTCTTTTATTTTCGCCTCCACCTAATTGCCCTTCACCATGCCCATAGACAAGTTGTGAGAACGCTATGGCTAAAAGCAATGTGAAAACAAATATAAAAGGCGAGAGAAAAGCCCCTCTGACTATCATTTATCTTTGTCCCCCCTTGTTTCATTAAAATTTATTGTGCTTGGGTAATTCCCGGTTGCTATTTGAAGGTCGTTTAGTGCAATCTGATAATCGCGAACCGCATTAATGTAAGATGACTTCAGATTGGCAAACTGCTGACGGGACTGTATAACCTCTGTAATCCCTACTAACCCCTGCTTATAGCCACCCTCAACCAGCCTTACATTATCTTCTGCCGTTTTTAAGATCCCCGACTGATATGTCTTTAGAAGAGCAGAAAGTGTATTTACTCTATTTAGCGCGTCGTTTACCTCATGACCTATCTCCAGCTTTATGGCTTCGACGCTTTCTTCCGCCCTTATCTCGCGGGCACGCACCTCAGCGATAAGACCCTGCTTACGGTCGAAGAAAGGCAGAGGAATCGTTAGCCTAAAACCAATAAGCTGGTCTGCGTTAGGAATTTTACCCTGGGGGATATCGAGAATCGTACGATCGCGTTCATAGAAAACCCCTGCTGTTATATCCTCAAATCGCAGGGCTTTAGCCAAACCTAAATCTGCCCTTGCAAGCTCAGTACTAAGTTCTGCAGATCTCAAATCCGGTCTTTGTGCATAGGCTGTCTCAATACTATATTTGGTTAAATCCACTAAGGCTTCGTATTCGAGTCTCCCCACAGGCAAGAAGGAAAAAGTCGGGGGTTTTCCTAAAAGCCTATTTAATTCAAGAATCTTACTCCTCTTTTGGGATATAAGAACCTCTTTCTCCTGTCTTACCTGTTGAAGAGCGATAGCTATAGCGTTAAGGTCTTTTTCTGAGGCTAGACCCTCTTTAATACCGGCTTGGATTGCTTTAACAAGCCCACTATTTAAATTGATCAGGGTATCTTGTAGTTTGATTTGTTCATCAATTGCCAAAATCTCAATAAAATCGCGACGGACATCTCCTACCAATTTGCGCTCTATATCGGCAATTTCTGCAAATGTTCTTTTAATGTCAATGTGGGCTACTTTCTTCTGTGCGCCTATTCGACCGGATAAAGGAATTGGTTGAGAAATACCCGCAGAAAAAATTCGCTCTCCCTCATTGGCAAAGAGAGAGTCGAGGCTAAAATTAGATTCCAGGCTCGGATTTGGAAAAAGCCCTGACTGGGTTAATCTTCCTCTGGCCTCTTCAATCCCCATTCGCGCTGCCCTTAGATCCCGATTTTCACGTATGGCGATATCTACCACCTGATCAATAGTTAATTGAATCGGCTCTTCTGCTGCATATGAGACAGAATTAAAAAAAGCGGTCAAAAACCCGGTAACAAATGTGATAAATATAGTGAACTTTCTCATCACACCCACTCCTTAAGAAATAAAAATTATTTACTCATACAAGAGTAACTCTTACTTGTCCTTAAATTACGCGGAGAAAACACAATAGCGATACAAGGGCAAAGCGGTAAGACTTTGAGCCAGGCTATACCGCTTTGGGAATCAGATGATTAACAGAGAATTAGAGTAAGAGACAGGAATTTGACAGGAATAAATCAGGTGACGTATACTCAGCCTCTATTTGATGACTTATGGGAAAACCAAAAGCCATGCCCATTTCTATGTTGGTTATATTAACCACCGCTGAGTATAAAAAATTCTTTTTTACGTTGAAATAATGCTTATTAGAGGCATTAAGAAGAGCACGATCACATATACACACCTCATTTTCGTGGTCTGCCAACTCTGTACCTTTATGGGAATTTAAAATAGATCCGGTACCGAAACTTTCATGCTCGTGATTTCGATTGATTATATCTGAGAGATCGTAAAAACGGCGAGCTTCATCATCAAACCCCATAGAGCAGAGAATAAAGGCGCAAATCAGCAAAGGCGTTATATATCTCATAAGCTTCATAGAAGTATATTGTATTAAATCTTGAAGTCAACGCCTTAGAGAGCCGACCGCTTATCACTTTCACGATGCTTTCTCCTTTGGGGTCTGAAGCCATCCGAAGATATGTAAGGCAGGAGCACAAAGATGAGCCCTTACAAACCTCACTTCTATATGAACTCTACAAACCACTCTCACCAAAAATCTTATTCCTATCCGTAAAAGCGCAATCTCGGCTTGCCCTACAGCAATCCACGGCACTAATGCCGCTCCTATAAGCAACACAAACTGAAGATAAATACTGGAGATAAACCCTGTTTAATACCTAATCCCCAATCCCTACCTGTGTTAGAGTCGAGGCAAGTAATCTTAGAAACTCTTCTTCCTTATTTTGAGACCACTAAGGAAGTGGTATTTGATGTGACCTTATTTTGAACAGGTATTGCACGGCGCCCTATAACGACTGCTGTTGCAGGTTTGTCGAAAATCTCCTTGAGGTAAAGTTGTGGTGAGGCTTGCATAACCCAGATGAATTTTTGTAATTGTGTTATGTGCTAATGCTAAAAGGGGAAATAATGTTGATTTTGGAAATAAGGTGTTTATAATAAGTGTCGCTAAATTCAATAAGATTCTTCCTACAACTGAAAAAGTATGAAAAGCCAATTAGAAGAAGTGAAAATCGCCTTCCTCAATGCCTATAGGTGTACTAATTAGAGATAGATTAAATTCACGATCTCAGATATGTAGGAGCAAGGGTAAATGAATATTTAGACTATTTGATATTGAACTTACGAGGAAGAGCCCGTTGTCCTAAAGGGTTCTTCGATATGCCATAGCCGTAGGGATTTGGAAAATTCATAATGTATTGTAAGCTATTGGAGTAATATAGTGGGCTGCTAGCTCAGCTTGGTAGAGCAAGTGACTCTTAATCACTGGGTCGTGGGTTCGAATCCCTCGCAGCCCACTCTGAAATCTGTGGTGTATATCTGAAGAATATAGGCAACAAATAGGGGTTTATAGACGCCTTTACGTCCTGCCTAAAGGGCGGGGGTGTAGGAGAAATTGGGTGTCCTATTCGGTAGGTGTGATATCCGATTTCTCTTGTCTGTTCTTTGAAGTGGAGGTTTTAAGGATCATCGCGGGCGAGAGTGGCGGAATTGGCAGACGCGCTGGACTTAGGATCCAGTGGGATTTCCCGTGGGGGTTCGACTCCCCCCTCTCGCACATATTCTAAGTTAATTAGCCATAAATGAAGATCATCAGAAACAGATACAAGACGCATGTAGGTACTTTGTCGTATTTATAGATTGTGTATAATTTTATTTGTGTAAATCGGTGGTCATATATGGCTAAAATAAAAAAGGGGTTTTGTTTTCATGAGAGTCAATGTTGAATCACTTAGCAATACAGAGAAAAAGGTCGAGGTGTTTATTCCTCGTGAGGATGTAGCGGCAAAGATAGAAGAGGTTTTTAACGAAATCAGAAGGAATGCAAAAATCAAGGGATTTCGCCCAGGTAAGGCTCCAAGAAAGATTATAGAGGCCACCTACGGAAGCTATATATTTGAGGAAGTGTCTTCAAAACTCGTATCTGAGTCATTTAAAAAGGCCCTCGAAGAGGCCTCTGTAATTCCAATATCCAGGCCGCAGATCACAACGGACAAGATTGAACGAGATAAGGAATTCCACTATATGGCGACCTTTGAGGTGATCCCGGAATTTGAGGTAAAGGACTATATTGGAATTGAACTGAAAAGGCAGAAGCATGTGGTAAAAGACCAAGATGTTGAGCGGGTGATAAACCAAATAAGAGAGCAGTCGGCTCAGGCTAAACCCATCGAAGGGGATAGGAGGGAGGTCAGATCAGGGGATTACTTGATAATTGATTATGCCGGGTTTTTAGAGGGAAAACCCATTAGGGATCTTCAAGCAAAGGATGTTCATGTTGTAGTAGGGGAGGGAAAATTAATTGCCGAGTTTGAGAATAATCTAATTGGCATGAGAAAGGGAGAAGAAAGGGAATTTGAACTCACTTATCCTGATGAGTTTCAGATGAGAGATATTGCCGGAAAGGCCGTAAGGTTCAGGGTAAACGTAAAAGAGATTCTTGAGAGAATTCTACCGGAGATAGACGATGAGTTTGCAAAGGATTTGGGTGAGGAGAGTCTCGAGGGTTTGAAGAAAAAAATTAAAGAGGACTTAGAAAAGAGGCTAGAGAGAGAATCCGAAGACAAACTCAGGGGCGATATTATCAAATCTCTCATTGAGAAGAACCCTTTTGATGTTCCCTCAAGTCTCATAGAGAATGAATTGGCTCGTATGAGGCGTGAGTTTAAGTATAATCTCCAAAGGCATGGGATTGAGGTTCCGGAGCTGAATCATGAGGCCGAGGAGAAAATCAGGCAAAGGGCAATTGATAATGTAAAGGCATCTATAATTCTGGGGGCGATTGCGAGGAAGGAGGGAATTAAAGCAGAGGATGAAGAGATAGAGGATAAGCTCACTGAGATTTCCAGATCGGTACGGATTCCTTTGGAAAAGGTAAGGGAGGTTTATGAAAAGAACAATATGATTGAAGACTTAGAGGCACGTTTAATTGAAGATAAAGTTCTTCGATTTCTCATTGAAAAATCTAATATAGAGGAGGTTTCGCAAGGGGAATCTTGATTGACAAAGAGGGGCAAAATCAGTATACTAAACTAGCAGAATGTCCAGTTATGTGCCTATTGTGATCGAGCAGACCAACAGGGGAGAAAGGGCATATGATATTTTCTCCCGTCTTTTAAAAGACAGGATTGTTTTTATTGGGTCTCCGATTACAGATGCAGTTGCGGACACAGTAATTGCCCAGCTGCTTTTCCTGGAATCTGAAAATCCCGAAAAGGACATTTATGTTTATGTCAATTCTCCTGGTGGTCACGTCACTGCGGGGCTTGCTATGTATGATACTATGCAGTATATAAAGCCGGATGTTGCAACAATTTGTATTGGTCAGGCTGCAAGCATGGCTGCTGTGCTCCTTGCTGCCGGCACAAAAGGGAAAAGGTATGCACTCCCTCATGCTCGCGTGATGCTTCATCAGGTTTTGGGTGGCGTTGAAGGGCAAGCCACAGACATTGAGATTCATGCAAAGGAGATTTTGAGGGTTCGCGAGGAGATAAACCGGATTCTCGCAAAGCATACAGGACAACCGCTTGAGAGAATATCAAAGGATACTGAGAGGGATTTTTTTCTCACAGCTAAAGATGCCTTAGAGTACGGCATAGTTGATGCCATAATCGCAAAAAGGGAGGAAGCAGCAAAGTGACTACAAGACGCGAGGGAAGAGACGGAAATCTCTATTGTTCATTCTGTGGGAAGAGTCAGAAAGAGGTCAAAAAGCTTATTGCAGGCCCTACTGTTTATATATGCAATGAGTGTATTGAGCTTTGTAATGAAATAATAGCGGAAGAGGAGGCTAAGGAGGGTCATCTGAGACGTCGCTACTCGACGCTTCCTACTCCATATCAGATTAAATCATTTCTAGATGAATATGTAATCGGTCAAGAAAGGGCAAAAAAGATATTAGCTGTAGCTGTTTATAACCATTATAAGAGGATAGAACTCAATGTCTACAGCGGGAAACGGAGCAATGATGTGGACATTCAAAAGAGTAATATCCTCCTTATAGGCCCAACGGGTTGTGGAAAAACACTTCTAGCACAGACACTCGCTAAGTTTCTCGATGTCCCATTTACCATAGTTGATGCCACGTGCTATACGGAGGCGGGCTATGTGGGAGAGGATGTTGAAAATATGATAGTAAGTCTTCTCCAAGCCGCCGATTATGATATTGAAAGGGCCTCAAAAGGTATTATATATATAGATGAGGTAGATAAACTCGCCCGTAAATCGGGCGATAGTCCCTCGATTACAAGGGATGTTTCTGGGGAGGGCGTTCAGCAGGCATTACTGAAAATTATAGAGGGTACAAAGGCAAATGTGCCGCCAAAGGGAGGGAGAAAGCACCCTCAACAGGAGTTCATTCAGGTTGATACGACGAATATCCTGTTTATATGTGGTGGTGCTTTTTGTGGGCTTGAAGATATTATAGGACGTAGGATTGGAGAAAAATCAATCGGTTTTGGAGTGAATCTAGGCAAGAGAGAGGATAGGGGCTTGGGTCAGATTCTAAAGGAGGTTCAACCAGAGGATTTGATAAAGTTTGGTATGATTCCGGAGTTTGTTGGGAGGGTTCCGGTTGTTGCAACCCTAGATGAGCTTGATGAACGAACCTTCACTGAGATTCTTACAAAGCCAAAGAATGCCGTTGTAAAGCAGTTTCAGAAGCTTATGGAACTCGAGGGTGTTGAATTGGAATTTACAGAGGGGGCACTAAAGACGATTGCTCAAGAGGCAATAAAGAGAAAGACTGGAGCCCGTGGGCTGAGGGCTATAATTGAGAATATAATGCTCGATATCTCCTACGAGGTTCCGTCTCTAAATGGACTTAGGCGCTGTGTAATAACGGAGGATTTGATACAAGGCGCGGGTGCTCCGCTTTTCTTCTATGAAGAGGAAAGGCGTTTAGGTTCTGGGTAAATCCATTGGTAGAGGAGAAGAAAAGATGCCGATGTTCTTTAAATTTGACGGAGAGAGAAAACAGGAAATAGTTACTATACCGCTTTTGCCCCTTAGGGATGTGGTGATTTTCCCTTATATGGTTGCACCACTTTTTGTAGGCCGTGAGAAATCCATTCGCGCCCTTGAAGAGGCGATGAGAAAGGATAAAGAGATCCTACTTATCGCCCAAAAGGATGCCAAGACCAATGACCCGAATGAAGAGGATATTTACAAAATCGGAACTATAGGCACCATAATCCAGATGCTTCGTCTCCCCGATGGAACCGTAAAAGTATTGGTAGAGGGGAAAAGAAGGGCACAGATTATTCGTTATATTCCGAATCCGAGCTTTTTCCTGGTTGAAGCTGAGAAGGTTTCTGAAGTTGACGACGCGCGGGTTGAGACCGAAGCCCTTATGCGCACGCTTGTTACCGCATTTGAGAATTATGTAAAGTTAAATAAAAAGATTCCGTCTGAGGTACTTGTCACCATATCATCAATTGATGAGCCAGGGCGTCTTTCAGATACAATTGCCTCCCATCTTGGACTTAAGCTTCAGGATAAGCAGGAGATACTCGAAGCCCTGAGTCCCGCCGAAAGGCTTGAGAAGCTTTATGAGAAGCTCCAGGGCGAAGTTGAGATCCTTCAGATAGAGAAGCGGATTAGAACAAGGGTAAAGAAGCAGATGGAGAAGGCTCAGAAGGAGTATTATCTCACTGAGCAGATGAGGGCAATTCAGAAGGAATTAGGTGAAAAAGACGATCTTAAATCCGAGATTCAGGAGTTTGAAGAGAAATTAAAACAAAAAAGCCTTCCCGAAGAGGTTGAGCAGAAGGTCAGGCGTGAGCTTAAAAAGCTCAAGATGATGTCTCCAATGTCTGCTGAAGCTACGGTTGTAAGGAACTATATTGACTGGCTTCTTTCACTTCCCTGGACAAATGAGAAGACCGAGGATAGACTTGACATTGACGAAGCAGCTAAAATCCTTGATGAGGATCATTATGGGCTTGAGAGACCGAAAGAGAGGATCGTCGAGTATCTAGCTGTTCGGGCGCTTACAAAGAAACTTAAGGGACCAATTCTTTGCTTTGTGGGACCTCCAGGGGTTGGGAAGACATCCCTTGCAAAATCCATAGCCCGCTCAATGGGAAGAAAGTTTGTTAGGGTATCATTGGGTGGTGTAAGGGATGAGGCTGAGATCAGGGGACATCGCCGCACATATATCGGTGCTCTTCCAGGAAAGATTATTCAGGGAATGAGAAAAGCGGGGACTATTAATCCGGTATTCCTGCTCGATGAGATTGATAAGCTTGGAATGGACTTTAGAGGCGATCCTGCGGCAGCCCTTCTTGAGGCACTTGATCCGGAACAGAACCATTCATTTAATGACCACTACATTGATGCAGACTATGACCTTTCAAATGTCCTTTTTATAACCACTGCAAATGTGCTCCATACCATACCTTGGGCACTTCAAGACAGAATGGAGATCATACGTCTCCCTGGCTATACGGAGGATGAAAAGCTCCAGATTGCAAAAAAATTCCTCATCCCTAAGCAACTTGAGGCTCATGGGCTAAAGCCAGAGAACTTTAAGATCTCTGATAGTGGCATCTTAACTGTGATTAGGCAGTATACACGGGAGTCTGGTGTAAGAACACTTGAGCGTGAGCTTGCAACGCTTTGCAGAAAGGTGGCAAAAGAGGTTGTAAAACATGGCCCCGACCATGTATCAAGGATTAACTCAGGTGCTATCCACAAGTATCTCGGAATTCCAAAGTTCAGGTTTGGAGAGATTGAAGAGAAAGATCAAATTGGAATTTCAACCGGTCTTGCCTGGACTGAGGTGGGTGGAGAACTCCTTACGATTGAGGTTGGCATTGTGCCCGGTAAGGGAACATTCACAATTACGGGAAAACTCGGAGAGGTAATGCAGGAGTCTGCTCAAGCTGCAATGAGCTATGTTAGATCTAGAGCAGAGAAACTAGGACTTGAACGCTATTTCTATCAGAAGATAGATATACACATACACGTTCCTGAAGGTGCTACCCCTAAAGATGGGCCTTCAGCCGGTATTGCAATTGCAACGGCTATTGTGTCTGCACTTATAAGAAAACCCATAAGGCATGATGTGGCGATGACAGGAGAGATTACGCTTCGCGGTAGAGTACTTCCTATTGGAGGACTCAAAGAGAAGATACTGGCAGCCCACCGCGGTAGAGTAAAGAAGGTTATTATTCCTAAGGAAAATGAGAAGGACTTGAGAGATATATCCGATAAGATTCTGAAGGACATAGAGATCAAAATGGTTGAGCATATGGACGAGGTTATAAGGGAGGCTATAGTTTCGGATACCCCTGTGCTTCATGATGTTGTAACTCCGCCTTTAGGCCCGCTCCCAATTGGTGAGAGTGTTGTTGAAACTAATGTAAATCTCTCTTGATTAATCCCGAATTTTGTTCTAGAATGTAGGGGCGAACTTGAAAGT
>CAYMEO010000058.1:0-402 GCA_964389705.1 uncultured Spirochaetia bacterium | reverse complement strand
CTTTTTCTTTTTTATAATAAGTGGATTTAGGGCGGTTAGCTCAGGGGGAGAGCGCTTGCCTTACAAGCAAGAGGTCACTGGTTCGAAGCCAGTACCGCCCACCATGAGTTAGTTGATTATTACCGTTAAACGGTTTACTTAACTGCTTGGTGCGGATTTTTAACTAATTTCAGGGGCCGTAGTTCAGCCCGGTTAGAACGCTGGCCTGTCAAGCCAGAGGTCGCGGGTTCAAGTCCCGTCGGCCCCGTGAAATTTTCCTACTATTTATAGTAAGTTAGCTAGAATTTTTCTTTTTGTATTGGCAAAATCTCAAAATCTTTGCTACGATTTTTGTTACGAAACTTGGCGGCTTTCTTTACCACATCCCTTAGATATTCCCCAGCATGGGCATAGCGCATAGTG
>CAYMEO010000057.1:0-17897 GCA_964389705.1 uncultured Spirochaetia bacterium | reverse complement strand
CTCCTTAAGTAATTGAATTCATCATATAAGTAGGTGTATTATAAGTAGCTAAAAATCAGTTCGTGAGCTTATTATAACACCCGGGTTACCCAAAGAATTCAATTTGTGCAAAGTATTACAGGAAAGCGCTCGGATTGCAAACTTTTGAGCGTGAGGGAATCGTACTATGTGGACACCGGTTTCGACGGGTTATTCATTGAGAAAAATTGAAGAGGCTGCTTTGCGTGCTAAATAGGATAAGAATTTGTTTGAAGATAGGACGAAAGCAGTGGAAGCGGATGGGTCTGCTAGTGTTGTTTATCTCTCTGGTGTGTAATACCAGTAAGGCGGATGAGATAGAGAATCTGAAAAAGAGGGCCGAAGACCTCCCCATCTTTAAGGCCTTTGGAATCAAGATCAGCGGTGGTCTTACGGGAATCTTTCAGGGGAGCCTGAACAACCCTAAGGAATTCGGGGGAGACGGGGCTGCTGTTGAGTTTTCCGCCGACCTATCGCTTGATGGCTCCATAGGTGATAAAGGGTCCTTTCGGTTAAGGTTCGATTTCGAACATGGATCAGGGCTGACGGATTTTCCTCCGGTCTTTACAAGCCCCGATGAGAATACAACCGGTCCTAATAATGATGTGGAAACCTTTATTCCGAGGGATATTGTTAACGAGGCCTGGTATACACATCGCCTGTTAGGGGATTATGTTGAGATTACATTAGGTAAGATTGACCTTACGGGCTATTTTGACCAGAATAAATACGCAAATAAGGAGACATTTCAGTATATTGCTCAAACTTTTAATAACAACAATGCGATTGACTGGGGTGGTAGTGTTAACTTCTTCGGAATCGGTGCTGTTCTGACGGCTCATCCAACAAAGACATCGGCAATCTCCCTTGGTTGGTTTCAGGGGGATGGGAATTACAAGAGCCTTTTTGATCATCCCTTCTTGATTGGGCAGTTGAGTCTCACAACACATTGGGCTGGAAGAGAGGGGAACTATCGCCTTTACGGGTGGGGAAGGCTGACACCCCATTGTAGGGATAAGAGTGATCCAACGGTATTTCTCGATTGCAGTCTGATTGACTCGGCGGATAAGATTCGGATTGAGAGGAGGAATGTCGGTGTGGGGGCTAGCCTAGATCAGCAGCTCTCGGATTTCGTGGGATTTTGGGCGCGAATGGGTTTTCAGGACCCCAATGTGTCTCAGTTTAGTAGTGCCTTCAGCGCCGGATTGGTTACATCCGGCTCGCCGATCGGTCGGCCTAATGATGCTATAGGAATAGCATATGGGATTGCGATTCCGAGCGGTGATTATAAGGAGGCTACGGGCTTTTCTGAAATAGAGCACTATATTGAAATCTATTACAAGTTCGTGGTAACCGGCGACGGCTCTACCACCGGGTTTCATCTAACGCCTGATTTCCAGCTCGTCGCAAATCCGGGGGGTGATGGATCGGTTCATCCGGTGATTGTCCCTGGACTGAGAGCTCAGTTTCACTTTTAATTTGGCCTTCCAACTGGCCGATCTATTTGTATTAAGATTGACTTTTCAGTTCAGTGGACAATATATTTTCGTTAAAGTTTGGTATGTGTGTTAATAACCTGGAGGGATTGCATGTTAAAAATGGTGTATCTAAGCAAATATAAAAAATGGCGTGTGATTGTTCACATCGGATTAGAAATCAATCTTATATTATGGCTTGGAGTGCTTTTCGGGCAATCGGACATAGTTGCGCGAGCAAGCGTCAACTGGCCCCAAATCTCTCTGATACGTCAGTTTAGCGGCCTGAGCCAACCTGTTCATATTACACACGCTGGCGATGGCAGCGGACGGCTTTTTGTGGTAGAGCAGGTCGGACGCATACGAATTATAAAGAACGGTATTCTTCTAAGTACGCCTTTTCTCAACATTACCTCCCGCGTGGTCTGTTGCGGGGAGAGGGGGCTGCTCAGCATTGCCTTCCCACCTGGCTATGTAAGCAAAGGGTATTTCTATGTCTATTACACAAACACAAACGGCAACATTGTAGTGGCGCGATATTTCTTGACCTCTAATCCCGACATAGCCGACCCTAACAGCGAGCAGATTGTACTGACCATTAGCCATCCGACATTTGCCAATCATAACGGTGGCCAAATTGCCTTTGGTCCCGATGATGGCTACCTATACGTGGGTACTGGGGATGGCGGTGGGGCTGGAGATCCAAATGGAAATGCTCAGAATCCCAATTCGCTTCTCGGTAAGATACTTCGTATTGATGTTGAATCTGGAAACCCAACTAGGCAGAACCCAACTACATACACCATTCCCTCTACCAATCCGTATGCCCAAACCTCGGGTTATCGAGGTGAGATTTGGGCGCTTGGATTGCGTAATCCCTGGCGCTTCTCATTTGATCGGCAGACACATGATCTCTACATTGGGGATGTAGGACAGGACACAGAAGAGGAGGTTGATTTTCAATTGGCTTCCAGCGCAGGCGGCGAAAACTACGGCTGGAATATCCTGGAGGGATCGTTGTGCTTTAGTCCACCGTCTGGATGCGTTCCGCCAAGCCTGTACTTGCCACCTGTAGCCGAATATAATCATGGATCAAATGATTCAATAGGATGTGCTATTACCGGCGGCTTTGTCTACCGTGGAGTAAATTATCCCGATATGCAGGGCATCTATTTCTATGGTGACTACTGCTCTGGGCGAATCTGGGGATTGGAGTTTGACGGCAGTGCATGGCAGAGCACCCTTCTCCTCGATACCCCATATACCATAAGCACATTCGGTGAGGATGAAGACGGTAATCTCTATCTAGCGGATTACTCTAGCGGCAGCATATATATAGTAAAAACCGGTCCGAACTGTATGGGGACCGGTTCCTTTGTTCTCAAAGGGAAGGTAGGTACAGTCACAGGAAGCCCGATCCCCAGCGTTGTGATTACACTTAGTGGCCCCAATAAATGCACAGATATAAAGATGACAAACTCACTTGGGAAGTATAGATTCTCGAATCTGTCTAACGGAACATACATTATAACGCCCAGCAAGGTGGGGTGCAGTTTTACGCCACCTAGTCAGATGGCGACGATCTCAGGAATCAGAGAGGTGGCAAAATTTACCGGGAGCTGCCAATAGAGAGAGGCAATTATTTATAGGTAATAACAAAGTTTGGGATACTTTCATTAGATTGAATTTCACCAGGGAATTAGGTGGACATTCACTCTGCTTCCCTCCGGAATGCGGGTTATATCCTCAGGAACAATGATGAGACAATTTGATAGGGCGAATGATTTGAGGATATGTGAGCCCTGGATGCCGCTTGATTTTACATAAAATGAATTACCCTTTTTCTCTAAAAGCCCCCTTAAAAAATGGGTCTTGCCATCCGGTTTCTTCCTTATCTCTTCTAAAAGAGTGGCTTCAATCTCCATAAGAAGTATGTCCTTTTTCCCGGCCATCTTTCTAATTGCAGGTCTTACGTACTCATAAAAACAGACAAGCGTTGAAGCGGGGTTTCCAGGAAGACCAAAAATTAGGGTGCCATTTTTCCTGCCGAAGAACATAGGCCCGCCGGGTCTCTGGGCAATCCTCCAAAAGATTTCCTCTACCCCTAAATTTTGAAAGGCGCCTTTAACATAGTCGTAGTCACCAACTGAGACGCCACCGGTCACGATTAAGACATCGCACAAACGGAGCCCTTTTTTCAATCTCCCTTCAATATCGTTGATATCATCTTTTACCCGTCCAAGGGGCAGAGACTCGACTTTTTCCCTCGAAAGAGCCGATTGAAGCATTATAGAATTTGTATCCCTGATCTTTCCGGGTCTCAATTCTTCATCGAATCCGATGACCTCTTCTCCTGTTATTAGAAAGGCAACCCTTGGCTTTCTATAGACCTTTATGTTTTTGATTCCAAATCCTGCAATAAAACCGATGGCTGGAGGGCTTATCATCGTTTCCTTTTCCAGAGCGATTTCTCCTTTCTTTATCTCTTCTCCTCTGTATCTGATATTTTCGCCCGGATTTACCGATCTCTTAATTCTTACGTTTTCCGCTTCTTCTTCTGTATACTCGACCATCAAGACCGAATCTGCTCCTTCGGGAATAGGGGCGCCGGTCATAATCTTTGCAGCTTCTTTGTCCTTAATCGAGAAATTCGGATAATCCCCGGCTCGTATTACACCTACAATTTTCAGTGAAACGGGGCTGCCTTCATTTGACCCCTTTGTATCTTTGCTTTTCAGTGCATAGCCATCCATTGCAGAGTTTGTAAAATAGGGGAGATCTAAGGGACTGATAATATCCTCGGCAAGAACAAGTCCATCTGATTCAGTTAGGGGAATCTCGATAGATTCAAGAACATTTGTATTCTCTAAAATCAACCTTTGAGCCTCTTTTACTGAAATCATTTGTTTATCTTTGATCTTTATAATAGCTTTCAATAGATAGTATTGGGTAGTAAATTGTCGCAGGCATTTCACAATAGTGATTTTACAAACAGGTCTATCTTTTTTACGTTCTCATATGCGGTAGAGCCATCTTTAATAATGTAGCCTTTTACTCCGATTTTAAAACACTCGTGCAGTCTATTTGAGTCTGATATACTTGTAAACATTATTACGGGGATTTTTCTCAACTCGGGATCGGCTTTTAAAATCTTTAAGACCTCAATACCATTTAGCTTGGGCATTTCAATATCGAGAATAATTATATCGGGCCTAAAGGAATCTATCTTGATAAATGAATCCTCACCATCAACGGCGGTTTCCACTTCATATTTGTTGTCTCTGAGGACCTTGCTGTAGAGGTTTCTCAAGGATTCATCATCTTCAACCAATAGCACCTTGACCATTTCTTTGGCCTCTGTGGATAATCTTAACTAGTTTTATCTACCCCCATTGTTACACAAAGGATGCCCTTTTTCAAGCGGGATTGTCTCTGTAGATGCCAATTTCCATGGAAATAGGGGTTCCTCACTTGGACAATATGTTGTCATCCGAACAAATTCGGTTCCAATTCAGCAGAGAGGGTAATTGTGTTTCTTTTCATAAAGAGGGGCGGGTTAAAAGAATGTATACCTTCTGCTACTTAGGCCTAAGTATCTCGTCTAGTTTTCCTTCTCTTTCAAGTCCCTGAAGTTGATCATAACCACCGATGAGGTTTCCGTTAATCAGAATTATGGGCACAGTTCTCCAGCCCATTTCTTCCATTATCCTTCTTTTTGCCGTCGGGTCTTTTGTTAAATCAATTTCCTCGTATTCTACACCCTTGCTATCGAGAAGAGCCTTTGCGGCACGGCAGTAGGGACAATAAGTCGTTGTGTAAATTACAACTCTGCTCAAATTCTATTTGCCTCCGCAGATAGGTTTATAATTCCATATGATGCTCTATCTCTATAGAAGTTTCAAGATGTGGCTTTCTCTATTGAATGTGGTATAAATATCTAGGTTTCTTTATGAGGTGATTTCATGGTTAGACTTCTGCCAAAAGAGGAGAGATTTTTCGATTACTTTGACAGCGCATCAGAGAAGATGATTCGTGGGATAAGGCTCCTTAAGGAGATGATGCAGGATTTATCAAATGCTGAGGAAAAAGCCAGGCAGATAAAAGAGGTCGAACACGAAGCCGATCGTATAACCCACGAGACTGTCTCTAGATTGCATAAGACCTTTATCACCCCAATTGACCGCGAATCGATTTATGCCCTTATAACTAGAATGGATGATGTTCTTGACCTTATTGATTCTACCTCTGAGAGGGTTCTTCTTTACAGGATAAAAACCTCAACGTCTGAATCTATGGCTTTAATTGGCGTCCTTGAGAAGGCTGTAGATCAAGTGGCAAAGGGTATAAACGGGCTTAGGGATTTAAAAAATTCCGAATCGATATTGAACATCTGCATAGAAATTAATCGACTCGAGAATGAAGGAGACAGGATATTTAGGAATGCGCTTTCGATTTTATTTAGTTCATTTTATGACCCGATTGAGATAATAAAATGGAAAGATATATATGAGACACTTGAAGAGGCAATCGACCGTTGTGAAGATGTGGCAAACGTCCTCGAAGGGATAGTTGTCGAGAATGTCTGATCCCCACCTAGTCTTTATCGCCTTTGTCATTTTTATCGCCCTTGTATTTGATTTTACAAATGGCATCCATGACGCGGCAAACTCTATTGCCACGATTGTCTCTACTCGTGTATTAACCCCGAGGCAGGCGGTTCTCTGGGCTGCCTTTTTTAATTTTATTGCATTCCTTGTCTTTGGAACATCTGTGGCAAAGATGGTTGGCAAGGGCTTGATTGATATTAACGCCGTAACGCCTCCGGTTATTTTTGCAGGGCTCATTGGCGCCATCGGTTGGAATCTCATCACATGGTATCTGGGATTGCCAACGAGCTCATCCCATGCCTTGATCGGTGGTTATGCCGGAGCGGCCATTGCAAAGGCAGGAACGCACGTAATAATCATAAGTGGCTGGTCTAAGACACTGGTCTTTATCTTTCTTGCACCAGTTATCGGCTTAATCTTGGGATTGATCTTTATAATTATCGCTACATGGTTGGTATATAGACACACCCCTGCTTATGTAAATAAATGGTTTCGGCGTCTACAATTTGTTTCTGCTGCCCTCTATAGTCTGGGCCATGGGGGTAACGATGCACAAAAGACAATGGGAATCATTACAGGACTACTGGTCGCAGGAGGATTTCTTGATGATTTTACCATTCCTCTTTGGGTGGTGCTTAGCGCCCATGTTGCTATAGCCTTAGGAACCCTCATAGGCGGCTGGAGGATTGTTAAGACTATGGGTCAGAGGATTACCAAATTAGGACCAATTGAGGGGTTTTGTGCTGAGACTGCGAGCGCGGCTAGCATCTTTTTTGCCACCCATCTTGGCATACCCGTAAGCACGACACATGTGATTACAGGTGCAATATCTGGCGTAGGGGCATCTAAAGGACTCTCAAGCGTGCGATGGGGTGTAACCTTAAGGATTGTTTGGGCATGGATTTTCACTATCCCCGCAGCGGCTTTTATTGCCGGGTCCCTTTACTATTTGATCGAGTTAATTTTTAATTAGAAAACCAAGCGATGCAACCATTAGTAATTGCCCTACAAATACTGATATCATACCAGTTAGAGACGCCATTGATGGCGTCTCTACAGAACAGATTAAGGAAGATCTTAAAATGGGAGTCCTATGACCTGGTTTTTAGAGGGAATTTCGATTAAACTAAAATGCGACCCACCCAGATGAAGAAACTTTCTGTAGCCTTATTCCTCTTTGTTGCTCTCTTTAGCTCCTGCTCGATTGTTAGATTTGCCCGTTTGTATGCCTCTGCTGATGATCAAAACGGTAAACTCATAGGGCGGGTTTATGAGTCTAGGCTTACCAGTTATGAGATTGGGGCTCTTTCGGATGGCTGGAATAGGATTAAAATTGAAGGTGGAGACATTGCTTTCTTCAACAGCAAGATCAGTGCAACGATAACCGTAAATTCAACGTGTAATCAGAAGGGCAAATATAGCTTAAAGGCCCTTTCTGAACCTCTTGTCATAGGAATTACAGATAAGCAAACGTTGGAAAGAAACGAATTAACTATAGATGGCCAAAAGGCACTTGAGAGTATATACCTAGGAAGGCTCGATAACACTTCTATAAAGCTAAGTACCGTGGTTCTAAAAAAAGGCGATTGCGTCTATGACCTTACCTATGCCTCTTCACCGGATAACTTCGATCTCGGATTTGGAGATTTTAAGGAATTCATCTCAAAATTTCGGGTGATTAAATGAGGAATTTTGCCATCTGGCTCGGCGGGTTCTTTATCTCCATCCTTGAGGGTTTGGGAGGAGTAGGGGTTCTTATTTATAAGACTGTTCAATGTAGCTTTGCCCGTCCCTTTAATCTCAGACTCATCTCAGAGCAGATAGATGAGATTGGTTTTAAATCTATTCCGATTGTGATTCTATCTGCCATGTCAATTGGGATGGTTATGGTGCTTCAGCTTGCCTATGGGTTTAAGAGGTTCGGTGCAAAGGGGCTTGTGGGTCAGGTTGTTTCACTTGCGATCGTAAGAGAGCTGGGACCCGTGATTACGTCTCTCCTTGTCGGAGGGCGGGTAGGCTCAGGGATTACAGCAGAAATCGGTTCAATGAAGGTTACAGAACAGATTGATGCAATAAGAACCCTTGGAGCAGATCCGATAAAGAAGCTCGTCGTTCCAAGGTTTATTGCGGCGATAATATCATTTCCTTTTCTCTCAGCAATTGCAGACCTTGCGGGAATTCTCGGCGGAATGATTATGGCCAACATTGAGCTAAACATAAGTCCCCGGCTTTTTGTTCAAGTCGTGGTTCAGCAAGTTGATATTTCCGACTTTCTCAGTGGAATAATAAAAACAGTTTTCTTTGGCTTAATAGTCGCAATTATAGGATGTTACATTGGGATGAACGCTGAGGGTGGAACGCAAGGGGTAGGAAGGGCTACAACGCTTACGGTTGTGGTTTCTCTGGTACTCATAATTATAGGAGATTTTTTTCTCACAAAGCTACTTTTGATATTTTAATTAGTTGAGAAATAAAATGCATAGCCTCTTGGTATGCTTCTACAAGTAGGAGACCAAGAAAATTAATGCCGTTATGATGAATCCTACAAATATTAGTTTAAATAGTAAAAAGGCAAGTTTTTCCTTTGGAAAAACTGATGCGATTAGAAACAGCAAACTGCAAAAAGCAATATAGTAATTAATGGATGCTCTTCCGATCTTAGAAAATATCAAAGTCGAAACGAATAAAATCAGTGCAAAGACTGAAGCCGCTCTCTTTCCAAATATAACCGCAAACGTTTTATCTCCGACTTCTTTGTCTATTGTATAGTCCATAACGGTGCTAAATGAGTGAATTCCCATTACGCAGCCGGATACAAAATATATCTTTGCCGGTATATCAGAGACACCTCTGCCGAAACTCCACCCGATTGAAAATACTATGAAAAATAAGGCCCCGTTTGAAAATGAGTCAAGCGGGGGCCTTTCTTTAAATCTTAAAGGGGGCGCGGAGTAGTAGTATGAAAAGAAAATCAGCCAGATTATAGATATGATATTTGATAAATTCAAAGTCAGAAATGAGCTTATAATCAATAGCAATCCGACAAATAAGGAAGCCCTTTTTACAATAAAATGGTATCTTGGATCCAGCTTTATTGATGTTTTTCTCGGATTTAATGTATCTGATTTGTAATCGTAGATGTCGTTGATACCATATAACAAAATGCAATAGGGGAACGAGAGTAGTAGAATCTGCAGTAGAGACAAAGGGGATAATTTTGCACCTGAATAAAACAGCCCTATTGAAAAGACAAGTGGAGCCGTAATCCAGCCAATGGGTCTACTTATTTTAATCAAGATCGAGGAGATTTCATATAAATTATCCGATGTCTGAAATGCCGGATCACGAGAACCTGTATTCAACAATTTAATTAACTCCTTTGTGTTAATATGTATATCTCCATTAACATGAATCAGTCAATAGCACGGTTCAATTTGTCGCTGTACACATATTAGAGCGGGTTATTTAGGATAAGAGACCAAATAATATTGAAATCTCAAAAGCGGTATAAGGCTAGGATGTAAGAAAGAATCTTAGGAAAAATTATATTGGAGCTATCAATTTCAAGGCAAAGCTCAATTGCTAGCTCTCTTTCTTTGGCTTTTATAAAATTTTAAACTTTAATAATCCACAAATGCGAATCTTAGCACTTGATGTCGGTACAAAAACAATCGGTGTTGCTGTAAGTGATGAGCTGGGGATTGCGGCTCATGGGGTTACGACTATAAAAAGGACTGAATTAAGACGCGACATTGAGGCTTTAGGTAGGATTATAAACCAGTATAATCCATCTGTGATACTGGTTGGTGTTCCATACAACATTGACGGCACGGTCGGCAGAAGAGGACAGGATATATTAAAGTTTGCTGAGAAGGTAAAGAAGGTATTTTCTTTACCTATTGAATTCCGTGACGAGAGCTTCTCTACAGTTGATGCAGAAGAGATACTGCTTAAAGCAGACCTCAGCAGGAGAAAGAGAAAAAGGGTTATTGATAAAATGGCTGCGGTTTTTATACTTGAATGGTACTTAGAGGAAAAAAGGAGTAAGGGCAATTCATGAAAATGCCGGCAGTGGCAGGGCGTTTTAGTGAGGCTAATTACTTCTACAAAACTGATCATGCCTTACGCTAAAGTAAACGGGATCAGAATCTATTATGAAATCTATGGAGAGGGCTATCCTCTTCTTCTCATAGGTGGACTTGGAAGCCAGATTCAGAGCTGGGCTGTGCAGATTCCCATTTATTCAGAACACTTTCAAGTAGTAGTCTTCGATAATCGTGGAGCGGGAAAATCAGATAAACCCGATATCCCATACACAACCGAACTTATGGCGGATGATGCGGCTATGCTCCTCGATATGCTCGGCATCGAATCTACCCATGTAGCCGGAAAATCAATGGGTGGGATGATAGGGCAGTGGCTTGCCATAAAGTACCCACAGAAGGTAAAAAGGCTCGTCTTAGGCTGTACCTCTGCCTCACGGGACAATGTGGGGAATGAGATCCTCGGGATGGGAAGAGAGATTGCGACGAAAATCGGAATGAAAGCCGTGTGGCTTGCTGCAATATTCTGGGGATACACAAGAGAATATATAGAAAAAAACCTAAATTCCATAAAACAGACCCTGGAGACAATTCCCGAAGACCATGAGTCACTTATCGGATACATCAGACAGAGTTTTGCATGTCAGGGTCATAATACAAGGGACTTATTAGGACAGATTAAGGCTCCTACGCTTGTTATGTTGGGGGAGAACGACCTCAGTACATCGCCTAAGCGCTCACGTGAGCTTGCCGAGTTAATTCCGGGCGCGGAGCTAAAGGTATTTCAAGGGGTTGGACACGGATTTTGGAGAGAGAGACAAGAGGATGTTGATAAGGTGGTCTTAGATTTTCTGCTCAGTTAAGATTGCGCTTTTCTAAAATCTGATTTCTTCTTTTGGCAACCGCGGATATAACCTGAAGCCTTGTCTCTAGATGGGAGATAACCTTCTCAGCCCTTTTGGGAACACTTACCTCTTCAAGGAGTTCCTGCTTTTCAAAGACATTAGAGATGTTTAAAGAAGCAAATGCGTCGGTCAGATTTTCAAGGGGGAGCCTCGTGTCAATATTAATCCTATGGGATTCATGCTCCTTTCCAAGCATCCCATTCCACTTTGAGACAAGCTCTATTATGCGCTCCCTGTAGGCCTCTTCGTTTGTTCCGTGCATGTCCTCTAGGATTTTGACTCGGGCAAGCCTGTAGGGACTGTCTTTTACAATCTCAAGGATTCTGACCCTTTTTAGCCCGTAGAGGACTACATTGAACCTCCCATCTTCAAGCGTCTCTACACTTACTATCCTTCCCATACAAGCGACTTTATAGATTTCAGGATTACCCTGGTAGTCCTTCTCCCAACCTGGCTTCAGCAATACCATCCCTATTATGCGCTCTGCATTTATAATATCGCTTACCATCTGCCTATATCTCGGTTCAAACACGTGTAGCGGGAGAAGGGTATTTGGAAAAAAGACAACTGTAGCCAGTGGAAAAAGCGGAATAACACCGGAGAAGCTCTGAAGATTGGTAACCTCTTTTAGGTCAATGGTAAATCCTTTCATCTAAATTATTATATTACCCTATACAGTTTTGAATTAATAGTGTTTGATCCGGGGATTAGTTTTTCCTTCTAAATCCTTCCTAATCTACTTGCAATATTCTGAGCCGCTCTTGTTGCAAGCGCCATGATTGTAATCTGGGGGGGAACCCCGACAGAGGTAGGAAACACGCTGGCATCGGATATATAGAGATTTTCTATACCATGAAATCTGCAAAAGGAATCTACAACTGATTTTCTCTTGTCTTCTCCCATAGGACATGTGCTCTGTGGATGAACTGAAATGATATGGGTCCTACCCCTTATGATCTTGAGCTTATCAACCGTTTCTATGTCTCGTTTCGATTTGAGAAAAATCCCGTCAATATAAGGAAGAATCACCTCTTTAGCCCCGCTCTCGAAGAGAATCTCTGTGCTCTTTTTCATTCCGTGCAAGAGTTCTTTTTTGTCATCTTCGTTGAGTCTGTATAGGATCTTTAGTTTACCGTCTCTATTTATATCCACTTTTCCAGAAGAGGTGTCGTGGAGGAGAATCCCGAAAATAGCAAAATTCGGATAGAGTTTCATAATCCTTCTGTGTTCTTCCCCAAGGGACGGCGCAAGCGAGGCAAATAACATCGGATGGGCAAAACCGGGCATGATTAGATAGCCCTTAAGCCCTTCTTTATTTCCTTTTAAGAATTCGTCCACTATAACGCTCTGTGGTATTCCCTTCCACCCTTCTATCTCCTCTTCAAACACTCCACCTACAAACATAAAGGGATGGAGATGAAGGTTTTGCCCTACATTGCCTCGGATTCCGCTTCTAAGGAGAAGCTCAGGCGTGTTGATTGCTCCTCCGCTTACAACTACAGAATCGGCTTCAATGTAAACCGAGTGTGCGGGTTTTCCATTTCGATAGAACCTTCCATGAACCCCCGTTGCTCTTCCATATTTAATATCAATCTTTTCTGCCATACAATCTGCAAAAATCCTCGCTCCATTTTTATAAGCCAGGGGAATATAGGCTACAAGTGTGCTCTGCTTTTTGTTATAACTACATCCGAGTATACAGAATCCACATCCAGGGCATTCTCCAGTGCGATTGTGATTGGGAAGAAGAGCGCTCCAGCCTAGTCTTTTTGCGCCTTCTAGGGCTTTAGCGTTATTGCGGTTTACCTCATCAATTCTGATAGGATGGACGCCGAGTGTGATTTCCACTTCATTGTAGAATGGTTCTAGTTCATTGTCGGTGAGTCCTTCAACCTTGTATTCTCTCTTCCAGAGTTCCAGAATCTCCTTAGGTGCTCTATAACAAAGCGCGGTATTATGAACCGTTGATCCTCCGACCCCTTTCCCATGAATGATGTTTATAGAAAAATCATCCGTTGCTCTGATTCCTTGTCCCTGAAAAAGAAGGGGATACATATCGTCTTCTCTTTGGTTAAAGTCCCTGATTGTGTTGTATCTTCCCATCTCAAGGAGTATTACCCTAAGCCCCCTTTGGCTGAGTTCCTTTGCCATAACCGCCCCGCCTGCGCCTGAGCCGATTATGCAAACATCGGCCTTTTCCCTAATATCACTAGAGACATCTTCAGCGGTTTTTAAATTTTCTCCCCTTTCTAACACTGAGTCTTCGTGTGGAGGGAATCTCTTGATCGTAGGACCATCATAACCGATGTCTTTCCATGTCTGTTCATTTCTGTAGTATCCCATGACAGATAGTGTTTTTATGGCTTTAAATATCAGCACCTTAGGACGGAATACACTTTTCATAAAATCGCTAAGTATTTTCCTCCTTTCTTCTATAGTGAGGGATGGAAATGTCTTAGGTTTCATATACAGAATCGGCGAATATCTGAAAAGGGAAAATAAAATCCGCGCTTGTTTTTTTATGTCACCAGAGAGATACTGGTTTATAAATCCGGCAATATCAGCCTCTTTTACAGAAAATGTACCATATTCAATTCCTAGTATGGCTTCTGATATTGATTCTATAGTCTTTATGATCTGGTCGGATAGAGAACATTTATTTTGCATATATCCCCACTTCTGTTTTTATATTAATGGCTGTACGATTGAATTCAAATTGATTGAGATAAACTGAAAGAGGGATCAGAAATTTACATCGAAGGCGTTCTTTAAAATCCTGGCTTTTTCACTTTTAAGGTCAACTGAGACTATATCAAACCGCGCGTCTTGAGATTTAATCTTATTCTTTTCCAGATAAATGACGGCTGCGGTCCAAAGCCTCTTCTGTTTCCAACCGGTCACCGCTTCTTCGGGGAGACCAAAACTCTCCGAGAATCGAGACTTGACCTCAATGAAGCAGATCACGCCCTTTTCCTCGGCGATTATATCAATTTCGCCCTGTCTGCATCTGAAGTTTTTCTCAATAATTCGGTATCCCTCTTTTTCAAGGGCTCGGCAGGCAATCTCTTCACCCCTTTGTCCGAGTAGCCTTTTGTTAATCATTCTCCAGTTTTCCCTTGATTTCTATAATCTTCGAGAGTGCCTCAAGCGGGGTCATGGAAAGTGGATCGAGTTTTCTAATTTCCTCTAAGATCTCATCTTCCCTTTTTTCTTCCTTCTTTTCGAAAAGACCGATTTGACCGCCACGGATTGAATTACCAAGGTTAGACTGCGCCTTCTCAAGCCTTAGGAGAACCTCACGTGCCGTTTTGAGGATCCTTTCCGGAACCCCTGCAAGCCTTGCCACCTGAATCCCATAGCTGTGACTTGCCGCCCCTGGGATGAGTTTTCTTAAAAACACGACCTTTCCTCTATCCTCTTTTACGAACACGTTGTAGTTTTTTACTCTTCGCTTTGATATTGCAATCTGGGCAAGCTCGTGGTAGTGCGTGGCAAATAGGGTTTTGCATCCAAGGTCATGCAAAAATTCAGCCACTGCCCATGCAATACTCATTCCGTCAAATGTGCTCGTTCCGCGACCCACCTCATCCAACACAACGAGACTCTGGGACGTGGCGTGTCTCAGTATGTAGGCCGTCTCTACCATCTCTACCATGAATGTTGATTGACCTCTGCTTAGGTTGTCAGATGCCCCAACGCGTGTAAAAATCCTATCTACAATTCCAATCCTCCCTCTTTCCGCGGGAATAAAGCTTCCTATCTGAGCCATAATGACTATCAGCGCGACCTGCCGTATGAGGGTTGACTTTCCAGCCATATTGGGGCCTGTAATTATGAGGAGTTGGTTTTCACCGCGGTCGAGCCTTATGTCGTTTGGTACAAATCTCTCTTCTAAATCCATCCTCTCTACAACCGGATGTCGGCATGAAAAGAGCTCTATATCCCCTGAGTTGTCAATTTGAGGTTTGACGTAGTTGTATTTATTGGCAATATGGGCGAGAGAACATAAGACATCGAGCTCGGCTATAAGCGATGCCGTTTGTCTTATCCTTTCAGACTCTTTTGCGACCTTTTCTCTTATCTCTTCAAAAAGCTCTTTCTCGAGTTCTAGGGTTCTGTCCTCGGCCCCGAGGATCTTTTCCTCATACTCCTTAAGTTCTGGTGTAATGAACCTCTCGGCATTTGCAAGGGTCTGTTTCCTGATATAGCTCTGTGGAACCAGGGGGAGGTTTGGTTTTGTAACTTCAATATAATAGCCAAATATTTGATTGTACCCGACCTTAAGTGAATTGATTCCGGTTCTCTTTTTTTCTTTCGATTCGAGTTCGGCTATCCATTTCTTTCCCTCGCGTTTTATAAGCCTGAGACTATCAATCTCACGGTTGAATCCGTCTTTAATTATACCCCCATCACGGGATGAAATTGGAGGCTCATCAACTAGTGCCGCCTCAAGAAATCCCCTTATATCGCATAAGTCATCAATCTTCTCCCTGATTCTGACAAGTAGATTTGATTTAAATTCAGCAAGAGACTGTTTTATATTGGAGATGGAGTAAGATGAATCCCTGAGCGATCCTAGGTCTCTTGGTCTTGCGGATGTGGTTGAGATCCTTCCGACTAGCCTTTCAATATCGCTTATATCCTTTAGTGCACCCCTAATTTCACCCAGGTTTCGTCCGTCTTTTAGTTCTTCAACGGCATCTAATCTCTCTCTGATTCTTCCAACATCAATAAGCGGGTAATTAATCCAATGTTTGATGAGTCTGCCTCCCATTGCAGTGAGGGTCTCGTCGAGAACCCAAAGAAGAGAGCCAATTTTTGATTCACCTCGTATGGTTCTAATTAGTTCAAGGTTTCTCTTTGTAGACTCATCAATTAAAAGATAATCAGTCGCCTCATAATAAAGGGGATCCCTTAGGGCAGGCATATCGTCTATTTGGGTCTCCCTTAGATAATGAACCGTTGCTCCGCAGGCAACAATGCATTCAGGGTGGCCCTCAAGCCCAAAAGGCTCAAGCGTTTGTGTGCTCAGGTGTTCTTTTAGAATCTCATTTGCTCTATCTGAATCCCAAGCCCAGGGATCGAGTTTTGTAATAAGTGGCTTCGGTCCCATTGAAAAAAAAGAAGAGAGCGCATCGTTTTGATATAGCTCCTCGGGAAGAATGATCTCCTTTGGCTCTAGGTGTGAGAGTTCATTTATAAGGTCATCCATTGTCGGGAAAGAGGTGGTCTTAAACTCGCCGGTTGATATATCGGCGTATGCAAGCCCATAGGATTTTCCGTTGTGGTAGATACTCGCAAGGAAGTTGTTCGATTTGGAGTCGAGCTTTTCAGAGTCGAGAACAACCCCTGGTGTAACGATCTTTACAACCCTTCTCTCCACTATTCCCTTTGCAAATTTTGGGTCTTCGATCTGCTCGCAGATTGCGACCTTATGTCCATGCTCGATGAGTTTTGCTATGTACGGTTCGGCGCTGTGATATGGAATCCCACAGAGTGGAACGGGGTCTTTTTCTGACTTATTTCTTGATGTAAGGGTGATGCCGAGGATCCTTGATGCCACTTGGGCGTCTTCAAAAAACATCTCATAAAAATCCCCAAGCCGGAAAAACAGTATAGCATCTGGATACTGTTTTTTAATCTTTAGATACTGCTTTATCATGGGTGTATCAGCAGGCATGAAGGAAAATTATACCAGTTTAGCAAGGGATTTGGTTGCAATGACAATTAATTCTTAATGCACCGTTAGTTTGTGTATTATTATGATGGGTTAGATATTCCGATCTGACTGTAATTTAAGTTTTTCAAAATTTGAAGGGACATGCAACAAAGGCAATTATCTTTATATCTTCTCGACACGCTCTGCCTCTATTACATTTTTAAATTTAAGGATTAAATTGGCCCGTTCCTCTTTTTTGAATTCTCCGGTGACCCTTACTCTATTTCCTTTAGAGATCGGAAGATGGCCTTCAGAGAAGACACCTATTAAATTATGCTCGCTATCTGATAACCTAAAGAGCGTGTAGGAGTCACCGTCGCTTGTCGTATAGTGCACCCTTTCTACCTCTCCTTCGACTGTTATCTTTTTGCCATCATAGTAAACCGGGTTTGATACCACCCATTTAATTGAAATCGAAGCCTGCTCATCATTGCCAAGAACGGAGGTTGTAAATTGCCAGCTCCCAAGTGCTGCAATTATGAGAGTAAGGATTTTCATTGGCATATTTCCTCCCGATTCAGATTTCAGAACCACTTCAACTTACGAAATTAGAGCTGTCGTCATAATTATCTGTCTATATCTTTTCAACTTGATTTGCCTTTATTATGTTCTTGAATTTCAAGAAAAACGTAGCCCGTTTTTCCTTGCTGAATTTTCCCATAACCCTCACTTTATTACCCCTGGAGATTTGAAGGTGGCCTTTATAGTAAACCCCTACCTCATTGTGATCGCTGTCATATAATTTAAAGAGCGTATAGGGATTGCCGGACTTTGATGTTGTATAATGTACTTCCTTTACCCCTCCTTCGACTGTTACCTTCTTGCCGTCGTAGTACTTGGGGTCTGATATAAGTCCTTTAATTGGGATTTTCGTATAATCAGTGTAATCCATATCGGCAACGGCCGTGAATTGTAAATAGATAAAACATGTGAACGTAAGAATCAGAATTATTGTATTTCTCCTCATTTAAAAACCTCTACCTAGTTTCTGATTATAACTAAATTTTCCTTTAAATGGTTTCGGAATCCCCCTTATTGTTATGGAAAATTTTAATCCTTAATGAATGATTGTAAATAGGCAGAATTGAAAAAACTATTAATTTGGATGCGGAAGACAACATGGAAGATTC
>CAYMEO010000056.1:0-17913 GCA_964389705.1 uncultured Spirochaetia bacterium | reverse complement strand
TTTATACCTTAAGGAGGCTAATTATACATATCTTTGCAACAGAGCAATCTGATGAAAAAAATCTTAATCTCATCAGAGACTGTTTTGCCCATCTCTTCTCCACCAATAAATAGGGGTGCCATCTTAATAGTGGATGGAAGGATTAGAGACATTGGGGAATCATCAATTCTCAAAAAGAGATATAAGAACATAAGAAGCCTTGATCTCGGGAATGGCACTCTTCTTCCCGGGTTTATAAATGCTCATACACATCTTGAGCTTGGATGGATAAAAAATAGAATTGGGAGATTCAGCGGATTTATAGATTGGCTCCAACAGATTATAAAAGCCAAGATGCAAACAATAAAGAGGGAAGAAATAGAAAAGTCAGTCGAAGAGGGAATTGGCGAACTTGTAAAAAGCGGTGTAACTACGGTTGGCGAGATTTCATCCTATGGTGGCTTGGATAAACCGCTACTTAAAAGATCAGGATTGAGGACAGTTCTCTTCTCAGAACTTTTTGATTGGCATGGAAACTTTTGGGAGATTTTTTCATTCGAAAAAAGCAATACTTTCGAAGAAAGACCCTTTCCGCACGCGCCTTATTCTTGCTCACCAGATTTTCTCAAAAAAGTGCTAAGATTCTATTATAAAAAGAGAATTCCTATTGGAATTCACCTTGCCGAAAGTCCCGATGAAGTGAAGTTCGTAAGAGGAGAGAAAAATGGCTTTGAGAAAAAAATACTCCCTATGATAGGTAGAGAGCCTTTTTTGAGAGAAAAGGCCATTAGCCCACTCCAATATCTAAGTAAGTTAAAATTCTTCGAGAAAACAATGGTTACCGTAGTTCACATGGTTCAAGTTCTTCCTGAGGATATAGAAGAGATAAACAAACGTGATATTGGAATAGTCCTTTGCCCTAGAAGCAATCTCTTTCTTAAGGTTGGCGCTCCACCGGTAAAGCACTACATCAACATTGAGAGGATAGGAATTGGAACAGATGGGCTCTCAAGCAATATTAATTTAGACTTCTTTGAAGAACTCAGATTCTTTTACCTGACATTTACAAAGAGTCTCGGAGAGAAAGCCTCATTTTTTACTATATACCTAGCTACACTCGGAGGAGCAAAGGGGCTTTTCTTAGAAGACAGGATCGGAAGTATTGAGAAGGGAAAAGAGGCCGATCTTATATTTCTCGATACGAGAAATTCCTCTTCTTCCGATCCATACCTCGCAGTAATCTCCGCCTGCAAAAATGATGTAAAATTGGTTATGGTAAGAGGTAAGGTAATTTATCAGAGATAGAACCCAACCTCTATTTGTATGTCTGGAGAAATATCTAAACTCTTTGTCTACGGTACGCTTCTTCAGGGAGAAGTGAGAAACCACCATCTCGATGGGTGCAATCTGATTGGATCCGCAGAGGTTCCTGGAAAACTCTACGATACTGGAAAGGGCTATCCAGCAGCGCTCTTTGATATCAACTCCAAGGAGACCATAAAGGGAGAGATTTATTCTATCTGTGGAGATGTGGATAAGAAGTTAAAGGAACTAGATGAGATGGAAGGCACAGAAATCAATCTGTATAAGAGAAGGTCAATATATAACAGATACTACTTTTATGTTTATGAAACTGGAGAGCTTTTAAAGAGATATATTAAAACAGAAAGTACAATTACATCTGGGAACTGGCGACGCTATGGGTCGGTTGCTCTAAAGAACCCTGTTGAATTCGCCATCAGATTTGAGAACTCTCAGAAGCAACGCTATAGAGAACCCCCTCCAGAGGATTCCAGCGGGTTTACATTCCTCAGGGGTGAAATCCCCATTCTCATCTCAGCCCCACATGCTACAAGGCATCTACGAATGGGCAAATTGAAATACCAGGAAGAATACACAGCGGCGCTCTCTGTTATTCTCCATGCGCTCACTGGCTCCCACGCCCTATATACACACTGGGCATCGAGTATTGACCCGAATTTTTATGATGATACGCCTTTTAAAAGCAAGCTCCTCAAGGTAATAAGAAAATTTGGAATCAGATTTGTTCTTGATCTACACGGTACAAGAAGAGAATGGAGCAGTGACATATATCCAGGTATAGGAATTAATAGAGAGTTTCTTTTTGGAAACGATTTTTATCTTCACAAACTTGAACAATCAGCCAAGTCAAACAACCTAGCCATCGGTGGTCTCCATATCTTTCCGGCTTCAACCCAGATGACTATAACCAAATTCGTTGTAAGAAATCTAGAAATTCCGGCTATGCAGATTGAGATTAATGAGAGACTAAGACACCCAGAGATTAATCCCTCCGAATTTGAAAGGCTGGTTAGATTTCTTACAAATTATATCTACTCTATACAAGGCTTAGTCTAAATCTTCAGTCCCCCAGAATATCTAGCCTAGCTTCCTCTTTAATAATCCCTTTTTGATGCGCCCTTTTAAAAAGGAAATCTAGCGCCTTCTTTCCCTTTTCCCCCATATCCCTTGTATAACGATTTACGTACATAAGAACAAACCTCTCGCCTAAATCCTTTCTCATTCCCCTTCCAAACTTGAGGGCATATTCTAAGGCCTCTTCTTTGTTACTTAATCCATAATCAATACTCTCTCTGTGAACCCTAAGAATCTCTCTCTGTAATTCTTCATCAATATCTCTTCTTACAACATTTATACCCAGGGGAAGCGGAAGAGATGTATCCTCTGCCCACATCCGCCCAAGGTCGAAGACGCTTTGAAGCCCAAAACCCTCGTATGTGAGCTGTCCTTCATGGATAATAAGCCCTGCCTCAACCCTATCTTTGCCCACGGCGCTCATTATCTCATCAAACGGCATTTCAACAGGGATAAAACCGTCAGCGTAGATAACAAGGAGAAGGTATGCGGTCGTGAGTTTCCCCGGTACTCCTATCTTTTTGCCTTTAAGCTCATTTAGGTGCCTTTTTGCAACCACAATCGGCCCATATCCCTCGCCCATGCTCGCCCCACATGAAAGGATTCTGTATCTATTCTGGACATAGATATAGGCATGAGCAGAAACTGCCGTGACCTCCAGTTCACCACTTAAAGCCATTCTGTTAAGGGTCTGTATATCCTCAATTACGTGGATAAAGTCAATCCTATCAGATGATACCCTCCCGCTTGCCACTCCATAGAACATGAATGCATCATCGGCATCGGGGCTGTGCCCGAGTTTCATAGCGATCTTATCACTCAAGTTAACCAGTTCCTTATTCTGAATAAATCTCCAAGTCAGGAATCCTCTCGATCTCTCCTAATCCGACAAGAAACCCACCATAGGCTAAGATCCCCTTTATTTCCTTTCCTCCGAGGTTATATTTTATCCTCTCAGTCAAGTATCTCAAACATATTTCCTCACTGAGTCCCAGTTTCTCTGATTCTATCTTTGCAATTCTCTCTACATCCCTTAGTCCTATAGACTTCGCTATATACAGTGCCCGGAGATTTTTGCCGAGATGAACCCCTCCGTTTACAGCATATATTGCATAGACAAAAGGAAGCCCGGTTTCAGATGTCCAAATTTCACCGAGATCAAAAACCCTATACCCTTTGGGAGGGAAATATCTCAGTTTAAGCCCAATATCACCGATTAACATCCCTCCATCTACACCAACCAAGAATCTATCATTAGGCTCCCTCCTAATATAATTAGGAGAGAGTTTATAGAAAATCTCCAGAATTACCCTAAGAAGCCCAGCTGAACTCTGTGACCTCGCATCAACCGCAACAGTCTTAATCTCCTCTATCTCGGATCTGGATATGAGAATAACACTGTCTACCTTTCCATAAGATGAGATCGAAATATTCGGCACAATACTGTAGATTCCCCTTTTAAGTAGCTCAGCAATAGGGATAAGCCCTAAATCCACCCTCTTTTCAAAAAGCATAGTGGATAAGTTAGACGGCGGCGTATATGAGACCTCAAAATCATGTTCTACCAAACCTTCCTCTAAAGGAAGAATCAACGGCTTAACATTTAAAAAAGGCACAGAACCGAGTTTAATCAAAACTGTTTCTCCTATCTGCGATGACAATTTATGAACTGCCAACACAGGACTAAAATGTACTTAAATCTCCCTGCCATCTCTTTGGTAAAAATATTCTCTCATAGATTGAAATTGCATAAGAATCCGTCATACCAGCTATGAAATCGCACACACTACGCTCGATTGATTCGCTACCCTGAGAATCCTTACCGTAAATTCTCCAGAACTCTTCGGGATTATCGCAGAAATATTGGTAAATCTCTTTCATCATCTTTGTAGCTTTGAGAAAATTCCTCCTTATTTTTTCATTCATATAAACAGTATCAAAAAGGTAGCCGCGAAGCTCAACTATTGCCTCTTCAATCTCCTTGCTCATAACCACGTTCTTTTCACCGAGCTTTTTGGTCTCAAAGATAATATCGGTAACCATTCTGTTTATTCTCTCTGAGTTTGTCTTTCCGAGAACCTTTACACACTCCTTTGGCACATCATCAATTGTAATAATTCCTGCCCTTATTGCATCGTCAACATCGTGATTAGCATAGGCCACAAGATCAGAGAGCCTTACAACCTGCCCCTCCATAGTTTCAGGGCGATATTTTGGATTATCAAGTGGCCCCATGCCCTTTGAATGTTTTGAGATCCCATCTCGAACTTCATATGTTAGGTTAAGCCCTTGACCATCCCTTTCAAGGACATCCACAACACGGAGGCTGTGTATTACGTGCTTGAATCCGCCTGGAAATATCTCGTTAAGCGCCGCCTCACCGGCATGTCCAAACGGCGTATGGCCCAAATCATGTCCCAATGCAATCGCCTCCGTCAGGTCTTCGTTGAGCCGAAGGGCCTTTGAAATCGTTCTTGCAATCTGAGAGACCTCTATTACGTGAGTGAGTCTGGTTCTATAGTGGTCCCCTGTTGGAGAGAGAAAGACCTGAGTTTTGTGTTTTAGTCTTCGGAATGATTTTGAGTGTATTATCCTGTCCCTGTCCCTCTGAAAGGCAGGACGGATAGGACACGGGTCTTCTGGTTTCATTCTCCCCTTTGTCTCTGAACTCAGAGACGCAAATGGAGAAAGCACCTTTCTTTCTATCTTCTCAAGCTCTTCCCTTATAGTCAAATTATTACTCTGAATCCGCCTAAATATTTAGCCACGAATGGGCATGAATATACACAACTCCTACTATTTGTGTAAATTCGTGGCTAAATATCACATTCTAATCTCAACTCCTCTTCGCCTCAGAAACTCCTTCGCTTCCCTGATAGAATACTCGCCATAATGGAAAATGGAAGCCACAAGCGCGGCGTCTGCCCCTCCAAGGGTCAGGCTCTCATAGAGATGTTGCAGATTGCCCGCGCCCCCTGAAGCGATTATAGGAACTCCAACAGACTGAGATACAACTCTTATAAGCTCTATATCATATCCGGCCCTTGTGCCATCCATATCCATACTTGTAAGGAGCAACTCTCCTGCTCCAAATTCCTCCATCCTTTGCGCCCACTCTACAGCATCTATCCCTGTAGGATTCCTTCCTCCATGAGTAAAGACCTCCCACTTAGACGGAGAAACCATTTTTGCGTCAATTGCAACCACTATGCACTGGCTTCCAAATCTATCTGCGGCCCTTTTGACAAAATCAGGGTCTTTTACAGCAGCCGTATTTATTGAAACCTTATCGGCTCCAGCAAGGAGGAGTTGTCTTATATCCTCTAAGGTTCTAACTCCGCCTCCGACTGTGAGTGGGACAAAGACCTCCCCCGCTGTGCGCTCTACAACATCAATCATTGTTTTTCTCTCTTCAAAAGAGGCGGTGATGTCGAGAAATGTAATCTCATCTGCCCCCTCCACACTATAGTGCTTTGCAATCTCAACCGGGTCTCCCGCGTCTTGAAGGTTTAAGAATCTTATCCCCTTTACAACCCTTCCGTCTTTTACATCGAGGCACGGAATTATTCTTTTTGCAAGCATGGAGAAAACCTTTGTATTGCTTCCTTTAGACTGATTTTACCTGTATAAATTGACCTACCGAGAATGACACCCGCAAGCCCAAATTCTACCAAAGGGGAGAGCTTCTCTATCTCCTCCACAGACGATATGCCGCCCGATACTACAACCGGAATAGGAGAAAACCTAACAAACCTCTCAATAGCCTCTAGGTTGATCCCACCCATAGTTCCGTCGCGATCAACGTCTGTGTAAATAACAAGGGAAACACCAGCCGCCTTTATATCATTAAGAACAGATCCGGTGTCCAAATCTATTACTTCCTTCCATCCCTTTACCGCGATCCTTCCCATTTTTGTATCAATCCCTACAGCTATCCTTCGAGGAAACCTCGTGCAAGCTTCGGTTAAAAAATTGCGGTTATAGAACGCCGCTGTGCCGAGTATAATCCTGTTGACACCTACCTCTAGGTATCTTTCAATCGTTTTAATATTCCTTATTCCACCTCCAACCTGTACATGGACCGAAACGGAATTCACAATCTCTCTTATTATATCAAAATTCCTGGGCTCCCCCGAAAACGCCCCGTCAAGATCAACGACATGGATTAACCCGACTCCGCAATCCTGCCACCGTCTTGCTATTTCCAGAGGATTCTCAGAGAAGACCGTTTCGGTTCCCTCTTCTCCCTTAAAAAGCCTTACGCATTTTCCGTTTTTTATGTCAATAGCGGGAATAATAAGCACCTACTTTTACCCCAGAAACTTACTGAGTCTGTCTACAACCTCTTGTACTCCCTCTGTTGCAATCTCATCAGCCGTTACCCACCTTCCCTTTCGTTTTATAAACTTTCCAATCTCGGCAATGTTCTCAAGAAGTGGCTTTTGAGTCTCGGTAAAATATGTCTCCCAGATTATACCCCCATTTGCCGTATTTATTAATTGAATCCCAAATGCAACAGATGCAGGGGAGACTATTGATAATTCTGCTCCTTCTCTCTCCCTATACACAAATATATTTCCAATCAAAACGGCATCGGCACCGAGATTTTTACCTGCCTTAATGGCAGCCTCTTCGTATGTCAATCCCGGATTCTTCTTCCTCACTTCACCAAATTCTGAAATCGAATTATCAAGGGAAATTATGCTGACCTTTTTTATTTTGGATAATAGCTCATTATGCAAGGCACTGGTCAAAAACTCTTCTTTCCCAGGCTGAATTCCTTCTTCAGATGAAAACGGTATCAATGCGATTGCCCTTATATTCATCTTAACGGACTTTTCGGGAGCCCGCTCAGGAACTTTTTCCATATCTTCAATCGGAACAGTACATGAAACGATGAAAAGACAAATTAGAACCGCCGACATCAGATACAAATCAATGGATCTCATGACTATAAATATACAGGAATATAAGATTAGTTAAAGGACAGGAAGCTCACGAACTGCCCCTACGGCTCCAGTTCTATAAGCGTAACACACGCCGGAGCATTATATCTAATTGGTGCAAGCGTGAGGCTGAGACCGTTATTTACGCTAATAAGCATCGGACCAAATCTGTATTGGCCTGACAAATAACCCGTTTCGAAGAGCGCCAGAGGCAGCTTGATTCCAAACAGTCAAGGAGCAATCTGCGCCGTGGGTGTGTCCAGCAAGAAAGATGTCGTAGTGGTTTTCTGATGTGAATTCAATAAGCCGAGGCGACGGCTGATGGGTGATGAAAATCTTAAGGGCTGATCCAATGGTTTGGCCTGCCAGAGTTCTTAATGCCTCTCTCCTTGGGTGCTTACTGTATATGTTTGTCACCAAGGTCATATAAACCGTTGGTGCCCCTATTTTGAGTGGAATATCTCTGTCTTCAAGAACCACTACACCGCGCTTCTTTAGGCTCTGGATAATCAATTTTGGGCTAGACCAATAGTCGTGGTCTCCAAGGCAGGCATATATCCCATATCTCGATTTAATTCTTCCCATCGTCTCCGCACCAATCTGTATATATTTGGTACTATAGGTCACGAAGTCGCCTGTAAAAACCACGACGTCCGGCTCCAGTCTGTTAACGGCGTTTATATACCTCTCCATTCTCGACTCTACCGTTCGATTATCAGCCTGAATGTCACTTGTGGGTTATTCTAAACCCGTGCAGGTCATCGGGCAGGTTTGCGATTTTGACTTTAACCTCTACGGTCTTAACAGTCTTTGTATCGAGATAGACTTTTATTACAACATAAACCGCGGTTGCACTGGTAATGATTAATACAAGCCAGGCATAAGCCGCATTCCATTGAACAATATTCGGTTTATATACAAGAGAGATCAGAAACCTTACGATCTCTAGACCAAAGAGTAAGATTCCGAGTTGTGAAATAAAAACCAGCCCAAACCAGAACGAATATATGAAAAGATAATCAACGACCTTGCTCCCATCTTGCACAGCAAAGATAATTCTCTGCACATTGAATAAACTGGCAACCAAACCGAGAATCGGATATATGAATAGGTAAATAACAAAAGCAAATACAGTCCACTTTATATAAGATTGGTTCCAGCTACTAACCTGCCCAAGCGCGCCCGTTACCCTCCAGCTAACGTATGAGCTTACCAAAACCATAACGGCAGACAAAAAGAGAACAGCTCTTAGAACCCAGGACAATTGGAGTCTCCTTAAATTCCGCTTTATATATTATGCCGCAAGATAACGCTGAAATTTGAAAAATCCTAATTTGACATTCTATAATAGAGGTATGAACTACTGGCTGGTAAAATCCGAACCATTCATATACTCCTGGGAAGATTTCCTCAAAGACGGCTGGACTTACTGGGATGGTGTAAGGAACTATCAAGCAAGAAACAATCTAAAGAATATAAAAAAAGGCGACCCGGTGTTATTCTATCACAGCAATGAGGGACTAGAGGTCGTAGGTATTGCAAAGGTAATCAAGGAGGCCTATTAAGATCCCACAACAGATGATCCAAGATGGGCAGTCGTAGACCTAGGGCCTATTGAAACACTAAAGAAGCCCGTATCTTTAGATGAGATAAAGAAGGATAAGTGCCTCAAAAACATCGCACTCATCAAACAGAGCCGTCTCTCCGTAATGCCCCTTACAAAAGAGGAATTTGAAATTATAGTGGCTAAGGGAAGAGGACAAAAATAAGTCCTGCTGTAGTCGTTGTTTTATCCGATCCAGATGTGAGGGTCGTACTACAAAACCAGGGCACAGTGTCATCTTGGCAATCATCTTAAGTAGGGTTAGAGGAGTATTCTAAAAAGATATTAAGCCTCCTCCAAATCTGCCTCCATTGCGAAAACACGACCCTTTCGATGTTGGCCTGAATCTTCGCGATACTATTTTTTCTCGGAAATTAACAAATGTAGAATTGAGGTCTAAATATCAGTCACAGTCACCAATGGGCGAAAAAATGGAAGTTACTATAAAGATCGAATGAGGTCTTAATCAGAGCTAATAAATTGCCCAAATCGCCCATTTTATATGATCAAACTTAACTTTTCCTTGACCCAAGATCTATTTCCTCAGTAAAGTTCCGTATCAGGTATATCTATCACACTCAACCTATTATGAACTCGTACTATCTGATGTAGGAGAAAACCAGTGATAATCAGCAAACCACTGAAGATAAAACCCTAAAACTAAGAGAACTGCCTCAAGAACCTAATATCGTTCTCGAAGAATAATCTGATGTCGTTTATACCGAATTTAAGCATGGTGATTCTTTCAACGCCCATCCCGAATGCAAACCCCGTGTATCGCTCAGGATCATATTTGACATTTCTAAAAACCTCAGGGTCTACCATTCCGCATCCGAGAATCTCAAGCCATCCGGAGTTTTTGCACACCCTGCATCCCTTTCCTCCGCAGATTACACACCCGATATCCACCTCAGCGCTAGGCTCCGTGAATGGGAAGAAGCTCGGCCTGAACCTAACCCCTATATTTGCACCAAACATAAGCCTTGCAAACTCAGTGAGCACCCCTTTTAAGTCGCCAAATGTTATGTGCTCATCAACCAAAAGCCCCTCTACCTGATGAAACATAGGGGTATGCGATATGTCGCTATCGCATCTGTAGACCTTGCCGGGAGCGATTATCTTTACAGGGGGCCTTTGTTTTTCCATAACCCTGATTTGAACAGGAGATGTATGGGTCCTAAGGACTATCTCATCCGATATGTAAAACGTATCTTGCATATCCCTTGCCGGATGGTCTTTGGGTATGTTGAGGGCTTCAAAGTTATAGTAATCAATCTCGACCTCCGGACCTTCTGCAATCTCAAACCCCATTCTCTCAAAAATGGATATAATTTCTTCCATCACCTGCGTTATGGGATGCTTTCCTCCGAGACGAACCCCACGCCCTGGTAGTGTAATGTCTACTCGTTCCTTAAGAAGCACAAGTTTCTTTTTCTCCTCTTTTATCTCCTCGAACCTCTTATCAAAAAGGTATTCTATAAACCTCTTTGCCTCGTTTATAAGCCGTCCTATCTCGGGTCTTTCCGCCTCTGGGACCTCAGGCATCCTTTTTAGAAATTCCGTGATAATTCCCCTTCTTCCAAGGAATTTCGCCTTTATGTTTTGTAGGGCGATCTCATCGGAAGCCGATTTGAGCTCCTTTTCTGCATCAATCTTTATCTCTTCGAGATTTTCCTTCATCTGCTTCAACTCCCCTGATCCTATAGGACAATCCATAAATAGTGGGGGAAGCGGGTCGGGCACTATCGGCGAAGCTAATTGCCCCTACAATTGCAATACCATTTTCTCAATTTCTTATCACAGACACTATAGCTACTACAATCATCACCACGCCTATGGCGCCTTTTGTAATTGTCCCGCCTACCCTTCCAATAAAAGCCCCTCGCCCGGATTTTATCGCCTGATTCAATCCCTTTCCACGAAAGAACTCAACTAAAAAGGCACCGGCAAAGGCACCTAAAAAAGCACCTAGGACCGAACCGATCCCCAAAAGAAACGGGGCTCCACAAATACCGCCAATGATTCCGCCCGCAATTGAACCGGCAATTGCACCTTTGCTAGCCCTGTGTTTCTTTGCTCCGATTACGCCAAGGGCAAATTCAAATATCTCTCCTAGAACTGATAGAATAACTAAAACTATAATGACCTTTAATGTAATCTCTCTAAACCCGCCATACCAACCATAGAGCACAGAATCGACAAGTATAATAAAATTCCCCGGAAGCCCAAATACAAGAGAGACCAGACCCACGAGTGCTACAATAAGGAAGAGCACAAAAACAAGATATTGCATTTTCCCACCTAGAAAATTTTATAAAAGTACTTGAGATTCATAAAAACTCTTCGAGCTATTGGCTAAAGGGTAAAACAGTAGCAAAAACCACAAACTTGAAACTCCTACTCGCTTTTCTGTTTTCAATTTAACCCATAGTATCCTACATAACTTTTCATAAAAAGTTAAGAAAAGCCTTCAAAATTACCGGGAGACTACATTAATTTTGCTAATGAAATGATCTCTAAAAAATAATGAAGCTAATAAACCACTTTATCATTTTCCAAATATCTACCTATATCATCGAGAAGCCGTGAAGGCGAATTTCTCGGTAAAAATAATTCCCTTAAAGAGGGCAATGCCATAAATCTACTTAAAACCTCTACCTGTGTACTATCTTTCAATGACCCAGATGTAAAAAATAAGGCAAATACCCTCCCGTTGTAGAAAAAATCTGAGCTATCCGAAGCAATTATATATCCATCTCCCTTATTTGATTCGATGATTGCAAGGCCCCTCTCATTTATCAAACGAACAGAGGTATAAAAAACTCTATCATAAGGAAAATCATAGGTTCTTACTGTACCTTGACCTTTCAACTGTTTTATCTCAGACGGAGAAGAAAAGCTCAGAATCTGAAAAAGAAGAACAACTAAAAATACCACAGTGACTAAAGCCCACCCGAAGAGAAAGGAAATAAACCCATCTTCTCTCAACAATCCTCCTTGCTTCCATTTCTTGGAGTTATCCATGTCCATCCCAATTATTTCAATTCTAATATGCACCCCCGCCTCTCTTCTTCACGAGAAGTCTTTGATTCTCTTTTTAACCTTTTCTTCAATTTCTAATACCTAGTAGAACACTTGAAAAAAATAATTTTGTCTTTATCTAAATCATCCTTCTAACTAAGTAAGCCCTTTTTATATTTCCAATAAACTACAAACGCGCTTGCTATAAATATAGATGAATAGGTTCCGGTTACAACACCGACAATCAACGTAAAAGCAAAATCGTGGATTACCGAGCCGCCTAAAAGAAATAGCGCAACCAGAACAAGAAATACAGTTACAACTGTTAAGGTGGTTCTCGATAGAGTTTGATTGACACTCTCATTTACAAGCTGCCTGAATCCAATCTTTGTAACCTTTTTCAGATTCTCCCTGATTCTGTCAAATATCACAATCGTATCATTTACCGAATACCCAATCACGGTAAGAATTGCAGCGACTATGCTAAGCGTAAACTCTTTATTTAAGAGAGACAGTGCCCCAATTGTTATAAATACGTCGTGTATGATCGCAATTACAGCACCAAGGGCATATTCGAACTCAAATCTAATCATCAGATATAGAAGTATCACAACCCAGCCGAGTACTACTGATATTATCGCCTTCCGTATAAGTTCCTTTCCAACCTCAGGACCTATGTAATCAATTCTGAGGATACTTGCTCCATTTTCCCCAACAGCACTCTTAAATATACCCTCTAGTTTTCCCCTAAATTCCTGGATTTTCTCAAATGGCACCGTAGCAGAGGAAAACCTCACGAGATACTCATTGTCCTGAGGAAGCCCAAGCTGTTGAAGAGATTCAGAAGGATAGCCGGCAGAACTCAGCGCACTTCTTATATTGTCGGGCCTTATAGGTTTTGCAAACTTCACGTGAACCTCTGTTCCCCCGACAAACTCCACGCCCCAGTTCGGACCCTTGTGGTAGATAAAAGAGACGACACCTATTAGGATCAGTGCCCAGGATATAAAAACCGCTGTCTTCATCCTTCCTACAAAATTAATGTTGATATTAGGCTTGATTAAATCCAAATTATTAAAACCTCCCGATTTGTATTAACTCGGCACAAATTGATACAAATAAAACGGCCGCCTTCATCGTAGCCAGAATTATAATTCTCCCTATATGCTTAGGGCCTCGACCTTTCTCTCTTCGTAAATCAGATCAGTAATCACACGCGCTACAATCACGTTGCTAAATAGCGTAGAAACTATACCGATACATAGGGTTACAGCAAAACCCTTTATAGGACCGGTTCCAAACCAAAAGAGTATTATCCCTGTAAGGAGGGTTGTTATATGCGTATCAATCACTGTCCAAAGGGACCTCTCGTACCCGGCATCAATTGAAGCAAGAGGAGACTTGCCCGCTCGGAGCTCTTCTTTGATTCTCTCAAATATGAGTATGTTTCCGTCTACAGCCATTCCCAAAGTAAGAACAAGCCCCGCGATTCCGGGAAGGGTAAGGGTTACCCCAAACGCAGAGAGGAACCCGAGGATAAAAAACATATTAAACGCCAGTGCGACATCCGCAATTATACCCTGAAGTCTGTAGAAGATAATCATAAATAAGAAAACAGCGACTGCGCCCACGGCCATTGAAAGCTCTCCCTTCTGAATCGAATCCCTGCCAAGTGAGGGGCCAACGGTTTGCTCCTGTTCAATGTCCACAGGCACCTGAAGCGCCCCTGAGCGAAGAACAATGGCTAAATCCTTTGCCTCATCAATTGTAAAATTCCCTGTGATCCTCCCCTGAGAGGATATCCTCTCCTGGATAACAGGAGCCGATTTCACAACCCCATCAAGCACTATGGCAAGCCTTTTGCCAATATTCTCTCCCGTAAGTTTTGCAAATTTGGAGGCTCCCTCGGGGTTAAAACTGAAACCCACAGCAGGTCTTCCATACTCGTCAAATATAAGCCTTGCATCCGAGAGGTACTGGCCTGTAACCTGAGAGTCACGCTCTGCAATGAAGAACCTTTCGTTTTCGTGCCCGGCTCCTGTAGCATCGCCTGGATAGAGCTTGAGTCCCTGTGTAAGGAGATCATCGGGGGATTTAGCACCGTATTTGGCAAGTAGGGTTTCTTCATCCGGACCCGCGTCTTTTACGATTTTAAACTCAAGGACTGCAGCACGCCTTATTATATTTATAATCCTCTCCCTATCAGAGGGTTTAGCCCCGGGGACCTGGATTACAATCCTATCCGTACCAGCCTTCTGCACAATCGGCTCAACCACACCAAATTCGTTGATTCGGTTCTCTATAGTTTCTTTTACCTGATCAATGGCCTTTATCTGTGTCTCTCTTATATATTGGTCCTTAAGCGTAAAGCTAAGGGACTGGTCACTTTCGTTGATATCAGCGATGTTTTCAAAGTTACTCTTGAGTTTTTTTGCCTTCTCGCGGGCGCTATCAGAGAAAAAGCTTACGGTAAGCGTTTTATCCCGTATATCAAACCCCTTTGGAAGAATCTGATCCTTATTTAGCTCATCCGTTATAGTTTGCTTCATGTTGGCAATCTCATGCTCTACAGCCCTATCGGCCCTTACTCCGAGGACAAGATAAATACCCCCCTTTAGATCCAGCCCCAGTCTGAGTCCTTTCTGAGGAAAAACCTTTCCCCACCAGTTAGGAAGACGGTCACCCAAAAATGTAGGAATCAAAAATATGACAGAGAGAAAGGTCGCAATCAGTATTACAATCATCCATCCCCTAGAAGCCCTTTTCATTTCTCGGATTTCTCCTCCTTTCCCTTTTTTTCCTCTTCCTCCTTGACATTTTCCAAACCGGATATACTTCCCCTCGACACGCGCACACTCACACCCTTTGCAATCTCAAGTGTAACGATATCCTCGGCGACATTTAAAACCCTACCATATATTCCTCCTACGGTAATTACAGAATCACCTCGCTTGAGATTCTTGAGCATCTCCTGCTTTTCTCTGTGCTGTTTCTGTTGAGGTCTCAGTATCAAGAAATAGAAAAGGATGAATATCAAAACAAATGGGAGTATCGCCGCAATTGGAGAACTCGCGGCACCTCCGTCTCCTCCAGGAGCCATTGGGCATCCCGTTAATGAAATTGACGTTATCAAAATCAGAATTATTTTTCTCAATCCTCTTATGAGCCTCCTGTTGATTGAAACCGGGTTTTAAAACCGTAGAATTCCCCTATCTCTATAGATCTTCTTATCTCCTTCATCAACCCTCCATAATAGTAGAGATTATGAAAAGTAAGAAGCCGAGCGGCAAGTATTTCACGTGCCTGATATAGGTGTCTCAGATATGCCCTTGAAAACGTCCTACACGTATAGCAGCTACAATCCTCATCAACTGGCCTTTTATCTTCTGTATACCTGGCATTCTTTATAACCACTTTTCCGTGATTTGTAAAGAGAGTTCCATTCCTTGCGTTCCTTGTAGGGAGCACACAATCAAAGAGGTCAACCCCCATAGAAACCGCCTCCACTATATCTTCGGGCATTCCGAGTCCCATAAGGTACCTGGGTTTATCCCTGGGAAGGAATGATAAGGTAAACTCTCCTGTTTCATAAGTCTCCGCTCTAGATTCGCCAATGCCAAGTCCACCTACGGCATAACCGTCCAGGTCAATTTCGATAAGCTCGAGAGCAGACTTTCGCCTAAGCTCCGGAAATGTACCACCCTGAACAATTCCAAAAAGCGCCCTTGGAGAACCACGGCTTGCCCTTTTACAAAGCCTCGCCCATCGCGTAGTTAACCGAACTGAATTCTCCATATATTCATAACTAGACGGAAAAGGGGGACACTCATCTAGACACATCATAATATCCGTTCCGAGGGCATTTTGTATATCAATGCATTTTTCAGGTGTTAAAAAATGCTCACTACCGTCTAAATGGGAGCGAAAGAGAATCCCATCTTCTTTAATTACCCTCACCCTCGATAGGCTCAGCGCCTGAAACCCACCGCTATCTGTAAGAATCGGGTGTCTCCAAGACATAAACCCATGAAGCCCACCTAATTTCTTAACCGTCTCAGTGCCGGGTCTCAAATAGAGATGATACGAATTGGCAACTACCATCTCGAATCCAATCCCTTCGATCTCTTCTGGAGTCATTGCCTTCACAGACCCCTGAGTGGCAACCGGCATAAAGGCCGGAGTCTCAACCGTTCCATGAGATGTATAAATCCTGCCGAGCCTTGCCTTGGTATCTTTGTCTTCCTTTAAAATCTCGAATTTGAACATAATGAAATACGTACGAGTGACTCGACCGCCACCCTATCTAAATCAAATCCCCAAAACCTCCTTCATCGTGTAGATTCCGGGCGGCTTTCCCACAACCCACTTTAAGGCACGGATTGCACCTCTTGCAAAATTGTCTCGACTCAAAGCCCTGTGTGTAAGCTCCAATCTCTCCCCAATTCCGCAGAAAATAAGCGTATGCTCCCCTACAATATCTCCCCCGCGGATAGTTTGAATCCCAATTTCATCCCCTTTTCTCTCTCCAATACGGCCGTATCTCTCAAACCTCGCCGCCTCTCTAAAGTCCCTTCCCAGAGCCTCTGCTACCACCTCTCCCAACCTAAGAGCCGTTCCACTTGGAGCATCGGCTTTGAATCTATGATGTGCCTCTATAATCTCAACGTCAAACCCATCTCCCAGTAATTGGGCAAGCCTTTTTGCAACCTCAAACATTACATTCACCCCTATGCTCATGTTAGGAGAGATAACACATGGAAAGCCTTTGGCAAGGCTCTCGAGCTCCTTCTTCTCATATTCAGAAAAGCCCGTAGTCCCTATAACCATTGCCTTTCCGGTCTTTGATGCATACTCAGCATTGGAAAGTGCCGCACCTGGAGATGTAAAATCAACTATAACATCCGCATCAAAGGCCGCCTCTTCAATTTTATCTGATACCAAAACGCCTATTTGGTCTCCTCCAGCATATACTCCTACATCTTTTCCAATGATAGGATGTCCCTGTCTTTCGGTCGCTCCTATGATTTTTATCCCTTCTTCTTCTCTAATTAGGGAGAGTATTCTTCCCCCCATTTTTCCCGCAATACCCGCTATAGCTGTTTTAATCATTTCTCATCCCTAAATCAATTCAGTCACGATCAATCCGAAATTTATCCGGCAAAATCTTCTGCTGATACACAGTTGAGGATGCAATTGGACTGTGATATTTTCCATTTTTTCTCCAACACAGTAAGCCCATACTGAACCCTTACCTTCTTCTGAGTTTCCTCTTCCGAATTAGCAGGCTTAAACCGCACCTCAAGCTCCGTAAGGACAAAAGCCTGGTCTCCAAGTATCTGAACCCCCAAGATCTGATAACCCAATAGAGTCCAGTGGTATTTATCAAGGCCTTGCTTAATATTTATTTCGTAGCTTTTCCTATCGAGATTAGCCGCATATCCGCTGGAGATAAAATCATAGGTTTTTGCAAAATCTCTATTCTTTAGAGCTTCAAGATAATTGCTTACAACTTGAGCAGGAGAGGTATCGGGCGGTTTCTCAGCGTGTCTTGAAGGCACAGGTGATGTAGAGACACTAACGCAGGCAAAAAGGCACAGCAAACCAGCCAAAAGCGCAATAGTTCTCACTATGGTTTATTACTCCCAGATTTTTGATTTCATTTCTCAAGCAGTTTGGAAACCTGTCTCTAATACTCGGCAAATAGAATAAGCGTTAAAAGTATGAATTTCAAGAAAACATTTAATATATGGGTGCTAAGACTTTAGGAGAGTCACTCTTACGAATATGTCTACGGCATTTTTATAGAAGGATGGTATCAGATATAATTATGTACTAATTTGGAGAGCGATGATTAGAAAATAGAAAACCTGTTAATTGCCGATGATAATATTAGATTTAGGAGGATGCTGAAGTATGGATAGTTTGAATTTATTAAAATTGATAGAGCAAGGGGGGATTGCCACATAC
>CAYMEO010000055.1:0-18270 GCA_964389705.1 uncultured Spirochaetia bacterium | reverse complement strand
GGTATCGGTGTAATAAAGCGATGGATTATAATCATGTTATTTCTATGTTTATGGGGCCTTGACAAACTATTAGAGAATCTGATAAACACACAGGCTGAAGGCAATGGAGTTGAAGTATGAATCGACCGTTAGTGAGTGTTATTATTCCCGTTTACAACGGCGAGCACTATTTAAGTTTCGCAATCCGGAGTGTTTTACAACAGGACTATTACCCTTTTGAGATTATTGTTGTAGATGATGGGTCTACTGATAACAGCGGTAATATCGCCCGATCTTTTAAAGAGGTTCATTATATTTATCAGCCAAACCACGGTGTTGCTGTAGCTCGTAATGTTGGTGTCACGGCTGCTCAGGGAGAGTTTATCGCTTTTCTTGACCAAGATGATCTTTGGACAGCAGATAAGTTAAGTACACAGATCGGTTATCTTCTGAAGTACCCTCAAATCAGTTATACAATTGTCCATCAACGTTTTTTCTTAGAGCCGGAAACTGTCCTGCCCCCATGGTTTAAAAGGGATCTATTATTGAAAGAACACCCAGCCTTTGTACTGAGTGCGCTAGTTGTTCGCAAATCTGTTTTCGAGCGAGTAGGTAATTTTGATCCCAGTTACAGTATAGGTAGCGACAGTGAATGGTTTGCTCGTACCAAAGATCTCAACATTTCCATGGCTATACAGACTGAAACTCTTCTGCTCAAACGTATCCACAGCCACAATAATCTTCAAGCACAAGTTGCTCTTTCTGAACTACTAAGGGTTGTAAAAGCATCCATTGATCGTAAACGCAACCAGAAAACCAAAGTAAATAATATGAAGAGCAACGATGGTGAAAAATAAACCGCTGGTGAGCGTGATTATACCTGTATACAACTGTGAGAAGTATCTGGCTGAGGCCATCGAAAGCGTATTGGCCCAAACTTATCGCCCAATCGAGGTGGTTGTGGTAGACGATGGTTCAACGGATGGAAGTGCAGATATAGCCAGGAGATTTGGTTATGTGCGATATTATTTCCAGTCCCATAGCGGGATTGGAGCCGCTCGAAATCGGGGGATAGATTTATCTCAAGGAAGATTCCTCGCTTTTCTCGATGCTGACGACCTGTGGGTGGAAGATAAGCTAGCACGTCAGATGGCTATTCTTGAGGATTATCCCGATTTAGCCATAGTATTCGGGCACGTGAAGCAGTTTATTAGTCCGGAGCTGGATGAAGGGATAGAAAAAATAAAGTGCCCTAATGAATTGATGCCGGGATATATTGCTGGTGCAATGCTCATTAGGCGAGGCGCTTTTCTTCGTGTAGGTTCATTTGAGGCCACGTGGCAGGTGGGAGAATTTATTGACTGGTATTTAAAAGCCATGGAACGTGGTTTAAAAAGTCTTATGATACCTGAGGTCGTCTTAAAAAGACGATTACATAACACGAATACTGTTATCCGTGAGCATAAATCTCAGACGGACTACATACGCATCTTGAAGGCCTCTCTTGATCGCCGCCGTATAGGAAAGAGCCAATATGAATAGGGATCTGAGTTGAAAAATCACTAAAATTTTTGGACAACTGCAAATGGAATGGTGTAAGGGTTTTTTTGTGACAAGAGAGCAAGAGTTGCTTCTTCAGGCGGCACTTTTAAAAGGTAGCAATGCAATTAAAGCTTGGGAGAAGTGGAAAAGTATTACCGATTTTGAGGGTTATATGGATAGAGGATCGTTTCGGTTGCTACCGTTACTCTATAAGAATTTACAACATCATGGGGTGAGAGATCCTTTAATAATGAACAGACTAAAAGGAGTCTACCGACTAGTATGGTATGAGAATCAAAAGTTATTTCATGATATGAGCGAAATTTTGCGTTATCTTCACGATGCAGGTATAAAAACTATGATACTTAAAGGTGCTGCACTGTCATTACTATATTACAAGAACTATGGTGTTCGCCCTACGGCATATATTGACATTCTTGTTCCTACTTTGCAGGCTTCCTTAACAATTGGTTTGCTTAAGAGAGCAGGCTGGATACCGGTAACGGGGTCAATAGAGAAAGACCTGCGTTATCGGCATTCCACACCGTTCAAGAATCAATCTGGTAATGAATTCGATCTTCATTGGCATCCTTTGTTTGAGTCTTGTCGAGAGGATTCTGACAGGGATTTTTGGGAAAGTGCTGTACCTACGTCAATGTTTGATGTTCCTACTTTTGCTCTAAATCCAGCTGATACACTCTTACATGTAATTATCCATGGGGTTAGATGGAATCCAGAACCACCCATACTTTGGATTGCCGATGCAATGACGATTATAAATTCCTCGGACTTAAAGGTTGATTGGGGACGAATAATTGAACAGGCAAAAAAGCATCGAGTGGGATTGAGGTTAAAAAAGGCGTTAAATTACTTGAGAGATAAATTTCAAGCGCTTATACCAACTTCTGTTATGTCCGAGATCAATGGTATTCCAATATCATCAATTGAAAGGCTCGAGTACAGATATATTATGAGTAGTCAAGAAAATACACTTCTAGGTAGATTTCCGCTCTACTTTGTTGAATACCTGCGTTTGACTAATGGTATGGGGTTATTATCTTCGATAGTAGAACTTCCAAGATTTTTTCAATATAGATTTAATGTAAGCAGCTTACGTCAACTGTTATCTTTAATTTTGTCTACTGGCATCAGAAGAGCAAATAAAAGGCTAATATCGAATATTATTGGAACTCAAGGCTGAATCCAATAGCAAGCGACGAAGGCTTTTTCTATATTCACCTGTTACATCTGTGGCATAAGAGAGCCATGCATCCTGCAAATTATAGCTCATCTTAAATCTGCTTTTCTTGCTTTCTTGTATTAGACAGATTATACGGATTTTTAAGGACGGATTTATGATCAATGAACAGAACACAAAAAACCGAGTCTGAGCAAATAGACTTTTTTGAAAGGTGTTATGAAAGGTTTCTGAGGGCAAAGGAATCTGCAGGAGAGTTCCGTCATTTCTATCAGATAGGTGGAACGGATGTTTGCTTAATATTCGCTGGAGAAAATCTGGTTCCACATCTCACTCCGGCTCTAGAGCATCTCCGCATACCAAGGGTTAATATTCCTGATCTTACGCTTTGCATTTGGGATAGTGATTCTACATCTGTAGATATGGTTCCTCCTCCTTGTAAGCGCGAGAGTTTTACGGACAGGGGAGATATATGGGGGTTTAACAGCAGTCGTATCAAGGCCGCATTTCACTGGATTGAGTGTTCAGTCAATCTGATGGACCACTTAACAAGAACTGGTATTTATTGGGTACAGAGGGCCGAGACACTCCCGTATTGGGTACATGCATCTCCTCTGCGCACTCTATTTCATTGGTGGATGGAGAGGAATGGATGTCAACTTCTCCATGCGGCAGCAGTTGGGACAGAAGAAGGGGCGGTACTGATTACTGGAAAAGGGGGGATCGGTAAATCCACTACCGCTCTGTCGTGTCTGCAGTCGGGGCTATATTATGTTGCCGACGATTACCTCATCGCTCGCCTAGAACCAGAGCCGCTTGTATACAGCTTATACTGCACCGCAAAATTAAATGCGGATCATGTGGTAAGTTTCCCTGAATTCTCCAAATTAGTACAAAATTCTACCAAGTTGGACAAGGAAAAAGCCGTAATGTTTCTCTATCCCCAATTTAAAAGGCAAATTGCCTCAGAAATGCCACTGAAAGCCATTTTGGTACCACAGCTTGCTGGTATAGATGAGAGTAGACTTACACCTACGCCGTTTTGGAAAATTCAGCATGCCACTTCGTTTACCACAATGTCTCAACTGCCGTATGTTGGTCGCCACACCCACGATTTTATCTGTCGATTATCCTCAACTTTGCCTGGTTATACCCTTGAACTTGGGAGAGATTTGAAGAGGATTCCAATTACTCTTTCGGATTTTCTAAAGGAGCTACCTAACTATCGAGTAAATCACTACACCAACCCTCGTGATACGGTTGACTTCAGTAAAAAACCACTTGTCAGCGTCATTATTCCGGTTTTTAATGGAGAACATTTTATTAGGGATGCTGTCGAAAGTATCATTTCACAAAATTACCCGGCTCTCGAACTCATAATTGTCAATGATGGATCAACAGACAAAACGGAGGAGGTAATTCTGCAGATACCCTATGATATTCGCTATTTTAAGCAAGACAACGCAGGTCCAGCATCTGCACGAAATCGTGGAATAAGAGATGCTTCAGGCGAGTTCATTGCCTTTTTGGATGTTGACGATCTTTGGCCTGATAATAACTTAAATTTTCTGATAGATGAGCTATTACAAGATCCTAAAACTGAGGTGATTCATGGTTATGCCCAAGTTATGGAAAATAATCCAAAAAGTAAGAACTACGAATACATCGGAAGTCCCAAAGAATCCTTTCCATATTATATTGGAGCCGCTATTTATAGAAGATCGGTTTTTGAAAAAGTAGGACTATTTGATGCCACATTGAGATTTGGGGAAGACCAAGATTGGTTTAACCGCGCTAGAGAATTAAATATTAGAATTAAGCGAATAGAAAGTGTTACCTTATTGGTTAGAAGGCACGGTCAGAATATAACACATGGAAAGAATATTGTGGAATTAAATGTACTCCGCGTCTTTAAAAAGGCACTCGACCGAAAGCGTGCACAATCGACTCACTCTCAAGGCTCTGAATAAATTCTAAGATCTAATAGTTGATCACAGTCTTATGAATTTGTTATCTCTATTTAAGTGTGTTAATGCGGGATTATGAGAGGATAGAAAAGGTTTAAACCTAAGATTGGATCATAAAAATGATAAGATGGATTAAAAGGGGGGCATTTTATCTTTTATTTGTATTAGACCCTTGGGTGTATATTAGAAAGATTCCTTTATTGAATAAATTTAAGTTGGGAATTGGTTTGGGAAGATTAGTAAGAAGAGTATTTTTTTACCCTAAAAAGATCGTTAACTTACTTTTGGTTGGTGGAATTTATTTTGAAACCAATATTTATGGGACGAAGATAAGTATGATAGACGATAGGACATTTGATTATTATACCCATATCTCACAAGGTAAGATTTATGAACCTGCTCTTGCCCTACGGCTAAAAACTCTCTTAAAGGATTATGATTCTCCTACTTTTGTTGATATTGGTGCTCATTATGGCTATTTCACAATATACGCTGGCAAGCTAATAGGTACCCGGGGACAGGTAATATCGATAGAACCGCATAAGAGGTATTATATACGCCTTTTGAAAAATATTCAGATTAATGGTCTTAAAGGGAACATTCGAACATTTAATTTAGCACTGTCTGATAAAGAGGGTCACGCAAATATGGAAGGATGGGATGAAAGAGTCCTTCATGAAGTAAGAAACGGTGACGTACAAGTAATCACATTTGATCAACTGTGTAAAAGAGAGAATATCCGACCTGATATTATTAAGATTGATGTTCATGGTGCAGAAGGAAAAGTACTTGCCGGGATGTCCGATACCCTTAAAAATAAGGTTTCCCATTTATTCTGCGAATTGCATGATGATTTGCTTGGCTATACAATAAGAGAAATTATTCAAATTTTGGAGGTGGCTGGGTTAGAAGTTTTCGAGTTTACAAAACATCGTGACGTATCTGGTGGAGGATTGGCTCCAATAAGCAGCGATTTCCTATCACACTACGACGATAGAATGCTCTATGCGCGAAGATATTAAGAATGAACAGATTCTCCTTTTAGTGAACACGTTACATAAATCCACAATTCTGTACCACTGGGTGCTGTAGAATGAAAAAAGACAAACTTTTTTTGAAAAACTCAACCCGAATAGGAGACTTTGAATTTAGTGCAGAAGTTGCTGAGGTATTCGATGACATGATTATTCGCAGTGTGCCGTTTTACCTTGAACAACAGGACATGTTTAATGAGATCGCAAAGAGGTTTTTTATTCCGGGAACTAACGTCTATGATCTGGGTTGCTCTACAGCTACTACATTAATTAACCTTTGTCGAGCGATTGAACAACCTGGATATTTTATAGGGTATGATAACTCACTGCCTATGCTAAAGCGGGCAAATGAGAAGATAAAGGAGAATAGGCTGGAGAATCGTATTAAGGTTCGATATGCAAACCTCAACGGAGACCTATCGAGGATAAGGCTTGATAACGCGAGCCTTGTCACTATGTGTTGGACATTGCAATTTATTCGCCCACTACGAAGGGATAGCCTAATTAGATGGATTTATAGCGCCCTTGTTGAAGGGGGGGCTTTGGTGGTGGCAGAGAAGGTGCTTACGAATGACTCTCGCATGAATCGCTTTTTTATTGACTTCTACTATGATTTTAAGAGGCGTAATAGTTATAATGAATTGGAAATAATGCGAAAGAGGGAGGCTCTTGAGAATGTGCTCATCCCTTATCGTATTGATGAGAATATAGAGATGTTTAGGCGAAATGGTTTTAAAGTAGTTGATACATTTTTCCAATATTATAACTTTGCGGCTTTCCTTTGCTTAAAGTGTAAAGGCTAAACTTGATCTATCACAACTGACTTATCTAATAATAGTACTACCTCAGCTTCCCTCGTGTTTAAAACGAGCAAGACCCAGATTCGACTTTGACAAAAATGGATCTTACCTATTACGAGACAACTACTTGGTTCTGGTTCATTACCTTAGTTCTAAGAGGTAATTTGTATTAACTCTGCTCTGCGGCTATTTTTCTTGCCTCAAGCCAATTTTTAAGGCTTATTACCTTCCTTACATAATCCGGGAGCCGTCTTCCAAAACTCTCCTGAGTAGTTGAGAAGCTATTTGGCCCAGCATTGTATGCGGCAAGTGCTAATTCAATAGTTTTAAAACGGCTGATTAAAAAAGAGATATAGTAAATTCCAAACCTTACATTGATGATTGGATTGTAGAGGGATTTGGCTCCATCAATAGGAACTCCTAGCTCTCCCGCTATAAATCCTGCGGTCTCAGGGGTAATCTGCATGAGCCCTATGGCTCCTGTGGGAGACACAGCTTTGGGAGAGAATTCACTTTCGACCTCAATTATAGCCAGTATAAGAAACGGGTCGAGCCCATAGTTTTCACATTCTTCTTTTATGAGTTTGGAGAGTTTCAGGGCATCGGAGTAGGACAGTTGGCTAGAGAATTTGAGGATGTATTTAAGGAGATCCGTTTCTTTTATCAAATCCTCAAGGCTGACTCTAATCCCTTGAGTATCTAGATAAAAGGATTCTCGATCATGTGCCCTTATAACGGAGCTGCTCAAGACGTTCAGAGTTTTTATACTCTCGGCGTACAATATGTGCTCGGACTTCAGAACAAAAAAGGTGAAAAGATAAAGTAAGGAAAGAAAAATGGATACCTTAAAAAACCCAAATAGTGAAAAGGCAAAAGAGCTATAAATTCTTCTTACCATCTTGGGCCTCCTTGGTTTTATTAGGCGCCGCTGATCTTATTTGAGGTTCTTTATGAAAAAGCCTTGGTTTTTTTCGAGGCTATAAAAAGGTGGGCTCTCTTCCACCCTATAGGGAATCTTTGTCTATATAGGCAATGTTTGTACCAAGATCCTATGTTTTTTCAGTTTTTAATATTTAGAATGTGTTATAGATGGGAGAGGATATGAAGGCATATTTAACTGTGTAATAATACACTATTGGGGTGTGTATATTTACACAATATAAGGAAAATATTAGAGAGGGTTAAGTAGGGAACCCACCTTAGGAGTTCCCTACCTTCTTAAAGGAGGATGGAGGATGACATTAAAGTTAAGTTTACCTGTTAACTTATAAAATAAAAATAAAGTATTTTACTTTAAATGTCAAGGGGTAGATTCAAAATAATGAAAATTTTGAAGGCACTTCATAATCCTAAGTGCAATTTTGGCTTCTATCCAATCTCGGATATACTAATTTGATTAGCTGACAATATCAATACTTAGATGCTAATCAACCAGGAGGAAAAGGGAAGAAATGAGGGTGAAAGATTTCGATAAGATAGTAGAAGCGTGGAAAAGCCAGATCTTGGTAGATGCCCTTTGGGGCTATTCTCTAGAGATTGATGAGGAGGTACCCAAGGAATTTGCAGCAATAGCGCTCTACCTAGACTCGCTGACAGTTCGAGCAGCGGGTGAGACCACTGAGTTTTACGAGGGATATAAAAAGGCCTCAACAGATGTTTTAGAGCTAATTGGTGTCGAGATGATCCAAGACGATGAGATGAAAACAATTCTCATAAAGAGAAAAGCTAATGAAGAGGATAAGCAAGAGATATTAAAGCAATATATCTGGGGATAATTTCGAGCTTACAGAGCTAGACCGTTATACGTTATTAAATAAACTAAAAAAAGTTAATACTCCTATCTCGATGAAATCATTTAAGGGTTGATCCGAGGATGAACGGTGTGAGTTAAACGAATTCGAAATGAAGATCGCCGATTTATTTGACCACTTCCTAATTGACCTAGATGGTGTGGTCTACATCGGGGATAAACCAACCGCTGGGGCTAAAGAGACTATTGCAACCTTAAGAGCAATGGGAAAGGGCGTGGTTTTTCTCACAAATGACCCCAGAAGCTCATCTAGCGAATATGCAGAAAAGCTAAAGACGATGGGCATTCATGCAAGTTCAAGCGATGTAATTACCTCAGGAATGGCAATTGCGCTCTACATTAGAGAACACTATGGGCTAGATAGCGGTAAAGCATACGTTATCGGAAGCACCGCGCTTAAAGAAGAAATCAAAAATGTTGGACTGAAGCTCGCCAATGGAGAGGAATCCAAAAAAGCAAGATTTGTCATAGTCGGTGGACATCCAGGATTTAATTATGAAGAAATGAAACTAGCCACGATTGCCATAAGAGGGGGTGCCCACTTTTTCGGGACAAACCGTGATCCACTCTTTCCAACCTCAGAGGGACTAGTTCCTGCAACAGGAGCAATAGTCGCATCAATTGAATTCGCTTCAGGGAAAAAAGCAATTACAGCCGGAAAGCCAGAGCCTATAATGTTTGAAGCAGCAAAGAGGCTCCTTCCATCTCAAGAAAGAATTGCAATTATAGGAGACAGAATCGATACAGATATCGTAGGGGGCAAACGTGCAGGGATTGCTACAATACTTGCCCTCTCGGGCTCCACAGATAGAGATGAACTCTCTCGATCTGACATTATTCCCGATTACATTATTGATGATCTGAGGGATTTGCTAATGGAAATGTAATAAAAGACTTTTTGGCTAAAATCATTTTAATCTCAAGGCTCTAAATCTCAAAAGGGGATAACAATGCCCAGAATAAAAATCAACGGTATCAGCCTTAATTACGAGCTCAATGGTAGTGGACCAGCAGTTGTGCTTATAAACGGCCTGACTATGGACGTAAACGGGTGGTATTTGCAGGTCCAGCCCTTTTCAGAAAGGTATACGGTTTTAAGATATGACTGTCGGGGTCAGGGACAGTCTGATAAGCCCGATGGAGAGTATTCCCAGGAAATGCATGCAGACGATTTAAGGAGTCTGATTGATAAGATTGGAATACAAAAGACCCATGTAGTTGGCATCTCAAATGGCGGTATGATAGCCCAGCACTTCGCACTAAAGTATCCAGAGAAGGTTGGCGCCTTGGTCCTCGTTGATACATGTAGTTACATTGATACCCTACTTGAGATGATTATAAAGGTCTGGATAAAAGCAACAGAGATTGGCGGAAGTGAATTTAGATATGATGTCGCCCTTCCGCTTCTTTTTGCGGAAAGCTTTATAAAGAAAAATTTGGAACTTATATTGTCCATGAAAGAAATCAGTGTAAAGAATAATCCTCCCAGGCCCATAATAAATCTGGCAAAGGGCTGTCTCAAGCACAATGTTGATAACCGAATCGGAGAGATTAAATCTCCAACCCTTATTATCGTAGGAGAAGAAGATATTCTCATTCCCATCAAGTACTCAAAAATACTGAATGAAAAGATTAAAGGCTCAAGGCTTGTCATTATAAAGGATTGCGGCCATGTACCTATACTCGAAAAGCCAGAGGAATTCAATAAGATTGTGCTGTCTTTTTTAAAAGACCATGATGGACTTCTTCGGTAAATCTTACGCTGGAAATGCACCTTATTATACTTCCAAAATAGCAAGAATGTTCAAGACACAGCTAGCTAAGCTTCGTATATTTGTATACGATGTTAGCTGGATTCTTAAATAATAATTTAGGCTTAGGAGTTGGCCAATATGAAGCCAAAAGGAAGGCAAAGTACAGTAGTAAGGGCATGGTCATTTGGAGATCTATTGCTTGAACTTTATTGCTACGCCCCAGGTTCTGCAGAATCGATTCCTAAACACTTCCACAATCTCGTATAATTTAATGGATAAACAAAACAAGAAGGAGACCTCAAATGAAAGCGGCAACTTATCACGGTCCCAGAAACATAAGGGTTGAAACAGTTCCTGACCCTAAGGTTCAAGATCCAAATGACGTAATACTCAGGGTTACAAAGAGCGCGATATGCGGTTCTGACCTACATTTTTATCGTGGTCGTGTACCTATGGACGAGGGTTTTATTGTTGGACACGAGTTTATGGGTATTGTAGAGGATATTGGAAAAGATGTCAGGTTATTTAAAAAAGGTGACAGAGCTATAGCTCCATTTTGGGTAAGCTGCGGGATTTGCACAAACTGCCGAAACCAGGTTCCAACATCATGTACGGGTGGAGGCGGATGCTTTGGCTTTGGAAAGGCCTTTGGTAACTTTCCCGGAGGCCAGGCCGAATACGTAAGGGTTCCATTTGCAGATAGCACCCTTGAGAAGGTTCCAGAAGGGATTGAAGATGATAGGGTTTTATTTCTGGGAGATATACTCTCAACGGGTTATTTCTGTGCTGAATGGGCGAATATAGAGCCAGGAGATACAGTCGCTGTATTTGGTGATGGCCCCCTTGGGCTCCTTGCCACAGCCTCTGCAAAGCTCTTTGGTCCATCCCAAATAATAACGATTGGAAGGCACGACTTTCGACTCAACGTGGCAAAAAAGATGGGAGCCGATGTTACCATAAACTCGAATAAAGAAAACCCGATTGAAAAGATATTTGATATGACAGATGGAAAAGGCGTAGACAGAACCTTAGAGTGCATAGGCTCTGAGAGTGCACTCCTTGACTCTATTAAAATAACAAGACCCGCAGGAACGATTTCATTTATTGGGCTCTTTGTCCAGCCCGTAGCGATTCCGATGTTGGACTTTTATCTAAAGGACCTTACTCTAAGAGGAGGCGTTTGCCCGGCGAAAAACTATATATCAAAGCTCATGCCCCTTGTTGAAAAAGGAAAACTCGATCCAACTGCCGTAATCACACACGATCTCAGGTTAAGCGATACCCCAAATGGATATAGACTCATGGACAGCAAAGCTGAGAATACAATAAAGGTAGTACTTACGCCATAAGACAACTATCCCCAAACAAATATCTTCTTTGCGGATACGTCAAAACGGACTTTGCGGCCAGCGCATTCAGGATAGAGCTTGTATATTTTATCAATCATCTCTCTATCTAACTCCGCAACCCTACCCCTATCATTAGCAAGCGCAGCCTTCTGTATGGACTTTTGCAAGTCCCATAAGGCCTTATAGTCTTCTTCTCTAACGGGTATGGGATTCATATTTATTCCCTCCTAATAACGAGGTCTATTCTCATTACCTCCGAACTAAACCTATATCTGGTAAAGACCATTTAGCCATTCTAATAAAAAGTTTGATACTAAATCTCCCAGTTTCTAATATTTTTAAATAAATAATTTTATCCCAACTGCCAATTAAATCCACTTGTGTCCATAAGAGCAACCGCGATTGACTCAATTGAAAAGCAAACGGCACTAGGGAAAAAATTCACTCGGGGTAGATTACTCTCTGTATGATAATAAGGTAAAATTTCATTCGCGAAACCCATCAAAGAGCAGAAGGAAGAACTACATTAGCCAATGCGAATCCTGGTGATAAGGCGGGGAGCTATCGGGGATATTATTGTTACACTACCCACACTTGAGATCTTAAGAGAGAACTATCCGGATGCCTACATAGAGGTTATAGGCAACTATAAATATTGGGAGATAGCACACAACAGATATTACGTAAATACCGTCTCAAGCGGAGAAACTCGGTTTTTATATGAAATCTATCTAAGGAATAGAGAATTCAGTAAAGAGACCGTTAACTATTTTTCCTCTTTTGATTTAGTCCTCGCATATATAAGTGATCCTGAAGGAATCGTCCGTGAAAATTTAATAAAAATCGGTGTAAAGAGAGTCATTATCTATCCACCCTTTCCCAGAGGAGAAAACCAGCATGCAGCCGATTATACAGCCCTTATTCTACGAGAAATAGAGCTTAATGTTAACCCTCCGCTATTCCCTAAGATTCATCTAAGTAGGGAAGACCTCAATTTTGCATCTAGATTTCTTTTCCCTTTTAGGGAATATCAACCCCTGGTGGCAATACATCCAAGAACCTTTGGTCATAAAGGATGGGCAATTGAGAAGTTTATTGAAATCGGAAGATGGATTGAGAACACACTTAATGGAAAATCAATGTGGATAATAGGTCCAGCAGAAGAGGAAAATATAAAGGCAATCGAATCAAATTTTCCTTCTTCTCCTATTCTTAAATTCCAGTCCCTTCCCGAGGTTGCCGCTGTCCTCGGCTCCTGTCATCTATACTTTGGCTGTGATACGGGAATTTCCCATCTTGCCGCCGCGGCCGGAACTCGGGTTCTAGCACTCTTTGGCCCCACAAACCCCCGGGTCTGGTGCCCAAGGGGAAAAAATGTCTTGATTGTAAAATCTGATGAAATGCCTAAAATTCAAGAGGATAAGGTAGAAGAAATTATTACTAAATACATTACGAGTAATGATATAGAAGGTATAAGGTGCCTCCAAAGTGAAGATTTAAACGATCAGCATTTTACAACTCCCTGAAATCATTGGCGCCCCCAGAGGGATTTGAACCCCCGACCTTCGGATTCGAAGTCCGACGCTCTTGTCCGGGCTGAGCTATGGAGGCACATAAGATATTATATGGGAGATTATCAACCACGCAATATTCCCCAATAAGAAGACAATGTTTTTCTCCACTGGCTAAAAATATATGTGAAAACTGACCCATACATGGTGTATTATCTTATATATCCTGAATTATTAGAAGAAAACGAAGGTAGTAGAATATGAGAACTGTACTTATTGTTGATGAAAATACCGATATAAGGAAATCTATCAGTCTCGGGTTTTCCAACCGTGTAGAATATAGAGTTGTGACTGCATCAAGCAGAGTGGATGCCATTTTAAAAGCCAATGAGATAAAGACGGTATTTGATTGCACTGCTCAGTATAGTTCTACTTGTAACTACTACATTTATCCTTAAAGTATTACAGTACGTCGAAGAAAAGACAATGACTTATAAAGCTATAGCACCTCAGACCGATGATGATGATAATGAAGAGAAGCTCGCTTTAAGACTTTCGGGCCTTTCGTTATCTGGTAATGACTCTCAATCCCGATTAAATATAGGCTCTTACATCCCATCTTCCAATGGCAGAAGCATAGGAAATATAGTAAGCAAAGAGATAAAAGGAAAAACCAATGTATCTAGAGGCCGTGCACTGTATCTCCTAGCTCTCAATACTGAGAGAAAAGAAACTCTAGAATAAAAACTTAGAAGGGCTTTTCTATTACACACTTACTCTCATCATAGTAATAAGCTTTTGGGTCTTTGACGACTTAAGATGTTTAGAGAACAAATCTATTTTAGTTTTGAACAATAGATTCAAATATAACTAATCAGAGTCTAAGTCCTGAGTTGATATAGCAAATCTCTTTTCAATATCCCGATACTTAGAGACATCCATCAGTTTCTCAAATTCATTAAATGAAAGCGTATTATCAAAACCCGCCGTTGTACCATGATTTTTTAGATACTGGAAACAGACCTCCATCGCCCTTGTGGCAGCAAACAGACCCGAAAGTGGGAATACTACGATTTTAAAACCGAGTTCTTCTAATTCATTGGCACTGAGATTGGGAGTTCTTCCACCCTCAATCATATTGGCAAATAGGGGGACGTCGAGAAAGGCTCTTGCGATTTCCTTTAATTCATCAATAGACTGCGGAGCCTCAATAAAAACCACATCTGCTCCGGCTTCGAAATAAGCCCTGCCCCGGCAAATCGCTTCATTGAGCCCCAAAGGGGCACGGGCATCTGTGCGACCAATAATAACTAGCCCACTGTCACCACGGGCATATACTGCGGCACGGATCTTCTCTACGTGTGCTTCCATTGGAATTACCCTTTTGCCTTCAAAATGACCGCACTTTTTAGGCCACTCTTGATCTTCTAATATGACCCCTGCAACTCCCATGTCTATTACATCCCTTACAATCCGTATAACATTTAGGGGATTGCCATAGCCTGTATCAATATCAGCAACAAGAGGAATATTTACCGATTTGGCAATGCGCCCAACACTCCAGAGCATCTCAGTAGCAGTAAGGAATCCATAGTCGGGCAGCCCCAGTGTCGAACCAGATATACCGAATCCGCTTGTAAATACAACAGGAAAGCCGAGTTGCTCAACAAGCCTCGCCCCGATACAATCGTAGACGCCGGGGAGCACCAGAATCCCAGGTTTTGAAAGAACATCTCTTAACTTATGCCCTTGAGTCATATTAGAAACCTCGGCAAAATATAGGTGAAAAAGGTCTCTGAAATAGTAACCTACGAGGTAAGAGTGTCAAGAATTAATTGCGTGGAAATCTTAATTAAAAAGGCTCTGGGATTTCTAAAGCCAATTGTGAGTTTCAGCTTGATTGGAATACTTACATATATGACATTATGCGCACACGCATCTAGCAACGTTCATACCGATAAAGGGGAGATTATTATTCTGGGTAAATGGAATGAGAAGCAATTAGACAATATTATACGTAAAGGTGCCCAAATTCGGGATTTGGGCGAAAGAATAGATTTCCTTTCAGGACAATTTCTACATGTACCATATAAAGAGTCAACATTAATTGGAAACATAAGCACACCGGAGGTCTTTGTTATAAATCTGGAGGGTATGGACTGCTTTACATATATTGATTATGTCGAAGCAATGCGCCTGTCGAGTTCTTTTTCCGAGTTTAAGGAAAATCTGAAAAAGGTGAGATACCAATATGGCGAGGTTGGATTTCAAAACAGGAACCACTTCTTCACAGACTGGAGGGAATTTAATTCAGAGCATATTGATGATGTTACCGAGAAAGTCGGCGGAGAAAAGACAAAGACTGTGGAGAAAATGCTTAACCAAAAAGAGGATGGAACCCATTTTCTTCCGGGAATTCCCATCAAAGAAAGAAAGATTCGCTATGTTCCTTCCTATAGCCTCAGCAGAATAATTATAGAGCAATTGAGAACCGGAGATTATGTTGGAATATATTCTGATGTGCAGGGACTAGATGTTTCTCATACGGGAATCATTATTAAAAACGGAGATAAAACCTATTTAAGACACGCCTCATCGAGAGATGGAAACAGAAGTGTGGTTGATGAGGATCTAATAAGCTACATCTCAAATAAACCCGGTTTGGTTATACTAAGACCCAAGTAGGGGCAAGACATGTCTTGCCCCTACGGCTTGACACTCCCCATGGCCTTACACATACTAAACTACTTAACTACTGCCCGGAATTTTTATAATTCATTTGAGGAGATGATATGAATTTAAACGAAGTCTTTAAGAGCACGCTCCTTATAGGCCCGGAGGTTGTCCTAATACTTACAGGGATTATTGTAATGGTAACTGATCCATTGATAAAAGGAGAGATAAAAAAGAGACTTTTCTGGGTAGCGCTTCTTGGACTTGCATTAGGATTTATGCTAAATCTTCGAAGATTCCATCACGGAGGAAGTGCCTTTTCTGGAGCACTTTCCTTAGATGAATTTGCTGCATACTTTAATGTTATTTTCATAATCGGTGCCTTCATTGCCCTTGTACTCTCAAGGGACTATGCCTCGAATATGAATTTAAAAGCGAATGAGTACTACGCCCTGGTTCTTTTTTCGACATCCGGTATGATGATCCTCAGCTCTGCAAAGGAATTTATGTCTCTTTTTCTCGGATTTGAAATTATGTCGATCTCAGTATACATACTCTCGGGCTTCAACAGAAGGTCAGTGCGCTCATCCGAATCGGGGATAAAATACCTTGTCTTAGGCGGATTTTCCTCGGCTATACTCCTTTATGGAATCGCATTAATCTACGGAGCCTCTGGAACAATATTTCTCGACCAGATTGCCACAAAATTTGATGTAAATAACCCTCTATACCTTGCAGGTACTGCTCTTATTCTTGTAGGGTTTATATTCAAAATTGGAGCCTTCCCGCTTCACCAGTGGGTTCCGGACATATACGAAGGAGCACCTATGACTGTGACTGGGTTTATGTCCGTAGGTGTAAAAGCTGCCGCATTCTCAATCCTTCTAAGGGTTCTTTTTGGGGGGTTCTCCCAGATAGAGGCTGACTGGGCGCGTGTTCTATGGGTTGTTGCAGCCTTTACCATGACAATAGGAAACCTTGCCGCCATAGCCCAGAGGAGTGTAAAAAGGATGCTCGCCTATTCAAGCATTGCTCATGCCGGATATGCCCTTGTCGGGGTCGTTGCGGCCTATGGAGAAAAGGAACTGGGTTTAAGCAGTGTGCTATATTATCTTTTTTCATATATGTTTATGAATCTAGGGGCCTTTGGAGTCCTATCATATCTCTCAAAGAATGGGAAGGAATGTGAGACACTTGACGACATATCGGGGCTTTGGGAAAAGAAGCCTCTTACTGCCGTCGCCCTTGGGATATTTATGTTCTCTCTTGCCGGCGTTCCGCCAACAATAGGGTTCTTTGCAAAGTACCGTGTATTTTTATCAGGTGTGAAGGCCGAGTTTTATTGGCTCGTTGTGATAGGGGTCTTAAACAGCGTTCTTTCGGCTTATTACTACCTCAGGGTTCTTGTCTATGCCTATATGAGAGAGGGAAAAGCCGATTTTCCTTCCCCTCAACCAGCCTCCGCCTTTGCCCTTACTGTTCTTACAATAGGAACACTCATTTTGGGAATTTTCCCTCTATACTCATGGGAACTTGCTCTAAAGGCCGCAGGCTCGTTTCTCTTGGCCCTAGCAAAGTAATTCCCCAAAAATTACACTAAAATTCTAGTGAGATTTCCTCAGTTTTGATCTAACCGGGATTTTAGTAGTTTCTTTAATCTCTCTCTAATCTCAGGGGTAACAAAGGTCTTTTCCTTGAGTTTTCCCGTGAGCTCAAGCATCTTTCTATAGGTTCTTACAAACGCCTGACATTCAGGGCATTCGTGGAGATGCTTCTCTAGCTCTTCAAGCGTCTTATAATCAAGCTCTGCCTCGATGTACCCTATTATATTTTCAACAACATCCTTACAAATAGTCATCGCCTTTTACTTACCACTGAAGTAGTTTGAAAGTCTATCTCTCAAAAAAAGCCTTGCTCTGTGAAGCCTAGATTTAACCGCAGATACAGAAAGCCCTAATATCTCCGCCGTCTCCTCATTAGAAAGTCCCTCAATATCCCTTAGATGAAAAACAACCCTATAGGATTCTGGAAGTTCACCCACTGCCGCTTCTATCTCCTCCATCGCCTCTTTATTAAAAAGAGCCTCATCTGGTCTATTAGCCCAGTCCTTGGATACCATTTTGTCAGATAGAAACCCCCTTTCATCATATGGAGCGTAATCCTCAAGACTTATATCACCCTCATATCTCTTGTCGGCTCTCAGGTACATATAGCTTGCATTAATCGTAACCCTATAGAGCCAGCTTGAGAATTTGGACTCTCCTCGGAATGTATCAATCTTTTTTACAAGAGTAAGAAATACCTCCTGAAGTATCTCCTCCGCAATATGATGGTCGCGGGTAATTCTAAATGCCAATCCATAGATTCTATCCCCATATCGGTTAACAATTTCTTCAAATGCGTTTTCGTCGTTTGTGTTATTAAAAAGCTCAATGAGCTTTTCGTCCGGGATAGTATCTACTTTAAGAAGAACGTCCCCCTTCCCCACAGCAATGCCTCCGATCATCTTTTTTCTTGTAAATCCAGTCTCTCTCACTTTTCCTCCAAATTCAGACCCTACAGGGTTTATGTTAATTAAGCTACAAAAAAGTGTCAAGGATTGGCACGTGGTATGGAGATATTTACCAGGTAAGAGGTGTGTAAGGAACTGATC
>CAYMEO010000054.1:0-19147 GCA_964389705.1 uncultured Spirochaetia bacterium | reverse complement strand
AATGACAAATATGGGAAAAAATAAAAACTGATTAGACTTCGCTAAATATGATAAGATCTGTCCGGAAATTCAAACATGGTACTTTGCTTTTTTATTTGATCCAATTACATATTACATATGCTTGACCAAATTGGCATACTCGGCATGTGAGCCGATCCAGAACCAATTAGATAGAATCTACTCAATTTCAGCAATAGCTCGCCAAAGTAACTCTACTTTTTTATATACTACCCATAATTACTACCCTCGTAGCTTAAAGACTTAGAGTTTAGCCTAATGGCTTGTGGCTGCTGAGCCGCAAGCCTATCCATTGTATCTACCGGTTAGGCTGCGACTTCACGATACTTTGCGAATGGCTCAGAGCCAATGGTCTAACCGTCGCGCCAACGATTTCCAGATAACCACACTGAAGGCGATCGCAGAGAGCAGAAGTCGAATCATTTGAAGGAATCCCTGGTGGCATTCAACTTTGTATCTGCACTGGAGGACCGGGCTTGTCTCCGATCAAGGGTGCAATCACTAGGTAACGGCGCGAACCTACCTGGTTTCCCTGTACTACTTTGCGTAGTGGTCCGACCGCAATTACAATCGCCGCGCCAGCTGGATTAGTCATAAACCTCGCTACTGGCTCGATAAGGCCAGATCCATCGGCGTTGCTAGCCAGCGCCAGTACATAGGGCTTCTTTGCCTCAAGACCAGTGACCGCTGCCTCAAGCAAGTCAATTAGCCCCTGGTTATTCACCGTTACGCTGGTTTGAGTTTTTGTCGTCCCAACCACATCTTAGTGTTTGGAAGTATAACTAGAATTGGATTTCTTCAATTCTCCTTCCATGACGAAGATTTCTGAAGTCTGAGTAATGATAATTTCTTGGGCTAGCCGACGCAACACCGGATTCTTGCCGTAAAGCAGCTCAGCCTTGGCCATATCAATAGCGCCCTGATGGTGCGGGATCATCATCGAAGCAAAATCATGGTCAGGATCGCCGGTCATAGGGGCCTCTTTTATGCCTCGATTCATAACTGTTATCGTCTCTTCCATGAGGTGACGGAAAGATTTCTCAGAACTGACTCCAAAATAGCTCGAATAAACACTTTCTAGAGATACACCAATACCTAAGAATAGGAATGCTAGAAGCAATGTGAAATTCCGTAGCCGCATGCTATGCACACCTACTTATTATTACACGTTTAGATCCCTTGAACACGACTTACTCCTATAGTGACATACATATATTACACAGCGATTACATCCTAAACAGAGCCCAGTGAGATGTCAAGTACTATATTGTGTTCTTAGAATACGAAAAAAAATAAATCAAAAAGACTAGCGGTCTGATGCCAATAGCCGACGGATGACCGCCTCGGTTTCACTTGCGAGCCGTGCGATGAGTTGGGTAGCAGATTGGCGGCGCGCCAAACGGACACCTTGACCCGCCCATAACGAGAGATATTCACCCCGGCCCTGCTTAGCAGCCGCATTGCGGAGCGGCCGTGTCAACATATTCTGGAGCGGGTATGGAAGAATGGCATCAGAGATATCGGGACGGTCAATCTCTGCCATAAATCGGTTGACAATTCCCCGTGCTGGGCGGCCAGTGAAGACCCTAGTCAGCCGCGTTTCATGTTCGCGCGCATTGAGTATTGCCTCTTTATGGGCCTCCGGTATGCCAGCCTCATCGCACGTCAAGAAGGCCGTGCCCATTTGCACGGCACTTGCGCCCAGGGCCAGCGCCGCTACAATTCCACGTCCATCCATAATACCACCTGATGCAATCACAGGCATCCTCACAGCATCAACCACCTGTGGTACAAGTGCCATAGTCCCGATCATTGCTGCAAAGAAATCAACAGCGAACGTGCCACGGTGGGCACCAGCCTCACTTCCCTGTGCAACTACAGCATCGACACCAGCCCTCTCAAGCTGCATCGCCTCCTCAACCGTTGTCGCCGTACCTATAAGGAATATGCCACGAGACTTAACAGCATCAATCACACCTTTTGGTAGAATGCCAAATGTAAAACTCAATACAGTTGCGCCGCTCTCAAGAGCCGCTGCCACTTGTTCGTCGAATATATCACCCGTCAATGTCGGGGATGTGGGAGTCGGCAAGCCAAGCTCCGCATAAAAGGGAGCCAATAGTTCAATCATAGGGCCGGGGTCCTGTGACTGGTCGGGTGCAGGTAGGGGGGCAAATAGGTTTATGCCGAAGGGTCTAGATGTTCGCGCCCGCACCTCATGTGAAAACTCTATAATCTGTGACGGCGTCAGATAGGCTGCACCGATGAATCCCAGTGCCCCCGCCTCGCAGACTGCAACCACTAGATCAACCGTAGTTGCACCGCCTGCCATTGGTGCCTGGATAATTGGATGCGTCAAATTGAGCCGCTTCGTCAGATCTGTCTGAAATGGCATATAGCACCTTTTCTATTAACCGCTCATTGGCAAAGTTATCGGGCCTTGCAGGGCAGATTTGAAGGAGTTTACCATATTCTTCCTATTTTTACTTTAATATTTAACAATTCTTTGTTAGCCTTATATCTGTACATTCTTCAAGAGGAAGAAATAATTAAGTGATTGAACTAAAACCACTTGGCAATACTGGGGTAATGGTACCGGAGATTGGACTTGGTACTTGGAATTATACTGGCGGTGTGGAGCCACTTCGTAAGGGAATTGAACTAGGGGCATATCTTATTGATACTGCGGAGGGCTATCATACAGAAGACGTAGTAGGTCAGGCAATTAGGGGTATACGCGATCGCGTATTCATCGCCACAAAGGTATCTGGCAAGCACCTGCGTTATGATGAATTACTAAGGGCAGCGGAAGGAAGCCTACGCCTCCTCGATGTAGACTACATTGACCTCTATCAGATTCACTGGCCAAACCCAAGCGTCCCCATTAAAGAAACAATGCGTGCCATGGAGCACCTTGTAGATTCCGGCTGTATCAGATATATAGGAGTTAGCAATTTTTCTGTCAGTGACCTGAAAGAAGCCCAATCTGCTATGAGAAAATACCCAATTGTCTCCAATCAGGTCTTATACAATCTCAATAACCGAGGTATCGAAAAGGAGTTGATACCCTACTGCGAGAGGTATGGAATAACAATCATTGCATACACACCACTGGATAACGGCCGATTGGCGACCGAATCGCGTGGACGGGGAATTAAGGTCTTGAAACAGATAGCAGCCGAAATAAATAAAACCCAAGCTCAGGTGGCTTTAAACTGGTGCATATCACAGCCAAATGTTATTGCCATTCCAAAGTCTAACAGCATAGCCCGAATAGTAGAGAACTGTGGAGCCTCGGGATGGCGTTTGTCCCAGGCACATATACGGCTTTTGGATGAGGCATTTTCGTAGGGGGATTGGTTATATTTATATCCGCGATCGCCATTGGAGCCCTGATGCCCAATCTCGTTCTTGGCCCGATACTTCGTCATGTTGGCACGACCGATGCAACCCTCTGGGTTGAGACCGATGCCCCATGTGATGTTGAGGTGCTTGGCCAACGCTCACATACATTCAATGTGGAAGGACACTATTATGCTATGGTCTATATCACAGGCCTAACGCCCGGAGGCTCACATGAGTATAAAGTATTGCTCAATGGCACTCGGGCCTGGCCGGAGACGGATTCCAGATTCCCACCGAGTGTAATCCACACCATCGCCCTAAACAGACCACTTAGAATCATGTTTGGTTCATGTCGTGTATCACTTCCTCATGAGCCTCCGTACACACTTAAAGATGATAAGCCCGGCCTCGGGATTGATGCCCTTTATGCACTGGCCTTTCGGATGTGCCATGAGCCAAAAGGGAACTGGCCAGATGCACTCCTACTCTTGGGTGACCAGGTATACGCCGATGAGGTGTCGCCCGGCACACGTGATTTTATCCGCTCACGTCGCAACCCTAAAGAGCCTCCCGGTGAGGAGGTAGCAGATTTTGAGGAATACACCCACCTCTATCGAGACTCTTGGGGTGATCCTACTATAAGATGGCTCTTATCTACTGTTCCAAGCACAATGATCTTTGATGACCATGACATGCATGACGATTGGAATATATCAGAGGCGTGGGTCGAGAAGATGCGGGCTAAGCCTTGGTGGAATGAGCGGATCATTGGCGGATTTATGTCATACTGGCTCTACCAGCACCTCGGTAATCTCTCCCCAAGAGAGCTTGAGGAGAATAGATTGCTTCAACAGGTTCGCCAATCAGAAGACGGAGGGCCGCTTCTACGTAGGTTTGCATTTGAGTCAGACCGCGAGCCTGAAAACAATCGGTGGAGTTTCTATAGAGACTTTGGTAAGACTCGGCTGATTGTGATGGACTCACGCGCGGGACGGATATTAAAAGGCGGATACCGCGACATGATAGGCGACAGAGAACGAAACTGGATTGAGCGACAATCAACCGGGGACTTCGATCACCTATTGATTGGAACATCGCTACCACTTTTGCTGGGACCCGGTCTACACTATCTTGAGGCTTGGAGTGAGGCCGTCTGTAGCGGAGCCTGGGGTAAATGGGCATCAAAGCCCTGTGAAAAGATCCGTCAGAAGCTCGATTTTGATCATTGGAGTGCATTCGGGAGGTCATTCAACTGGTTCATCCATCTACTCTGCGTTATTGGCAGTGGTGAACATGGACACCTACCAGACACAATTACTATACTTTCTGGAGACGTCCATCATGCCTATTTAGCTAAGGTATTTTTCCCACCTAATTTAGATGTCAAAAGTGTAATTTATCAGGCGGTCTGCTCCCCGCTTCGTAACTCCCTTAGTGACAACCAGCGCCGAGGTATACTTGCCTGCTGGTCTAAAACAGGGAGGGCTATTGCAAGAGCACTTGCCCACACAGCCGGGGTCAAAGACCCAGATGTAGATTGGCGCCTCGTCCATGATGAGCCTTGGTTCGATAATCAGCTGATGACACTAGAGATAGAAGGACACAAGGCCCTTTTGAGGATTGAGAAGACAATCCCAGGTGATTGCAAGAATCCGCATATGGAGAAGGTATTTGAGCACCGCTTAAAATAAATGGAATTTGATTTTTAATCTTATTGATGTATGATCCAAAATCTAGTTTTAATCCAGACACAGAGAGGGCTTTACAAATCTCCCAAATAAACAACCTCTAAGAGGGATAAAATGAGGCTTATAGCAATCAGTATATTACTGCTTTTCATTGGCTATATTCCGGCTCATGCCAAGATACAGGCCAAAGAGGTTAAATACAGTGCCAACGGAGTGACGCTTAAAGGATACCTCGCCTACGATGACAGCATAAAAGGCAAACGGCCGGGGGTATTGGTCGTGCATGAATGGTGGGGGCTTAACGATTATGCACGCAAGCGTGCGCGTATGCTTGCCAAGTTGGGATACACTGCTTTCGCACTAGACATGTATGGCGATGCAAAGCAGGCAAAGAATCCGGAAGAGGCAGGAAAGTTCTCCGGCATGGTTATGAGCAATCTGGACGATGCACAGGCAAGGTTTGATGCGGCTTTAGAATTATTACGTAATCAAAAGACCGTTGATCCAAAGCGTATAGCCGCTATAGGTTATTGCTTTGGCGGTGGTATTGTATTAAACATGGCTCTACGTGGTGTAGACATCAATGGAGTAGCAAGCTTCCATGGTATTCTTCCCACAAGCGCACCCGCCGAATCCGGGAAGATTAAGGCAGCCATTTTGGTTCTTCATGGGGAAGACGACCAATTTGTAAAACCGGATCAGGTGGAGAAATTTAAGGAGTTAATGAAAAATGAGAAGGCCGATTTTGAGGTCATAACATACCCAAACGCAAAGCATAGTTTTACCGTTCCAGAGGCGGATAAGTACGCAAAGGAATTTAATACCCCACTAGGATATAATGCACAGGCTGATAAAGAGTCATGGGCTAAATTGCAAGAGTTCTTGAATAGGGTATTTGCGAAAAAAGGCTAAGAAGAACCTTCATTAATTTTGACTATAGGAGCGTATTGTAATGTAATACGCTCCTACTTTTCTCCTTTAGAAAACTCCCGGATTATCTTCTCAAACGATTTAAAATCCCTCTCTATTTTGGAAACAGTAGAGGTTAAGTTCTTAATGTTTTCATGCAACTTTGCCTCTAAATGCCCTCCCCGCAATCTAGAAACATTTCTAAAGGTGACCTTTATTTTTCTCACCATATCTCCAAACATCAAATCGAGATGGAGTGGAGCAGTCCATTTGCCCGAACTCTCTTTCTCAATGCGGTTAAGCGCTTCAATGCGCGCCCTTAGTTTTTTCAATGATGTCCTGACACCAGCAGGGATTCTCAGACACTGCGTGCAATATGCCTGAGATGTAGATGCTTTTCTCACGAGGTTCAGAAACCCTCTCCCATCAATAATTTCAATTGGCTTATCTTTGACAAATTTTATTGCCTCTTCCGTAAAGCCGCTTGTTGTAACAACGTATCCACGCTCGGCGTTATCGGATATGAGAAGCTCATAGAATCTTTTTACATCCTCTAAATCTAGGAATTCCTCTGAGTTTATACATTTAAATAGGTTCCAAGACTCAACGTGCCATCTGTGCTTTTCTGCTTTATGCGATTCGAGTATGAAGTCTTCATCTTCTCCATTCTTTCTATCGGATTCAAACACATCGTATCCGTTTTCTTTTAGCACATGCACGACTAATTCTTTAAAGTCCTCAATACTCATATCCCTAATATAATTCAAAGACAAAAGAGATGGTCTTATCTTTATATACTCGCCTCGACAAAGAGAACAGCGGTCGAATTTAATAGGGATCTTATCATCCGTCATATTTCTAACTATAAAAGTATTACTTAGTCTCATCCTTTCCCTTCGCTTTTGAAAAACAAAACCCCAAGCGGAGGTAGGGTTAAAGAAATCGAATTGTATCTCCCACATGCGGGCACTGGGCTTGACTCAACACCCTCCCCATTTTCAAGACCGCTCCCCCCGTATTCTTTTGAGTCGCTATTTAGAACCTCCATCCAGAAACCGCCTCGCGGAACCCCTATTCTGTAGTTATACCTGGGAATGGGTGTAAAGTTGAAAACAACTAGGATTATATCGTTTGTGCTTTTACCCTTTCTTATAAAGCTTATAATGCTCTGCTCCCAATCATGAAAGTCTATCCATTCAAACCCGCTGAGATCAAAATCGAGTTCATACATTGCAGGCTCATTCTTATAAAGATTATTTAGAGCCTTAACCCATCTCTGAATCCCTTCATGGAGCGGATATCCAATCAGATGCCAATCGAGGCTCTGCTCATGATACCACTCATTCCACTGCCCAAATTCTCCTCCCATGAATAATAGCTTCTTTCCCGGATGCCCATACATATAACCGAATAAAAGCCTGAGATTTGCAAATCTCTGCCAATCGTCTCCCGGCATCTTCCTAATCAGTGAACCTTTTCCATAGACTACTTCATCGTGAGAGAGAGGAAGAACGAAGTTCTCGGAGAACGCATACCATATACTGAAGGTAAGCTGATTGTGATGGTATTTTCTATAAATAGGATCGTTTGAAAAATAATCTAATGTATCATGCATCCATCCCATATTCCATTTCATCCCGAACCCAAGCCCTCCAACATATACAGGTTTTGAGACCATAGGCCATGCGGTTGATTCTTCAGCTATGGTCTGTGTATCGGGAAACTCTCCATAGACCATTTCGTTGAACCTCTTTATGAAGCTAATCGCCTCTAAATTCTCCCTCCCTCCATACTGATTCGGTATCCACTCACCTGGTTTCCTCGCATAGTCTAGGTAGAGCATTGATGCTACGGCATCAATCCTCAGCCCATCAATATGGTATTTATGGAGCCAAAAGAGCGCACTGCTAATGAGAAAAGCCCTTACCTCATTTCTTCCGTGATTAAAAATATATGTGTTCCACTCAGGATGGAAACCCTTTTTCGGGTCTGCATGCTCATATAAATGGGTACCGTCAAAATAGACAAGCCCATGCTCATCGCTTGGAAAATGAGAAGGTACCCAATCGAGGATAACGCCTATTCCATTTTGATGGAGGTAATCAATCAGATACATGAAATCCTGAGGCGTTCCATATCTGCTTGTTGGGGCAAAGTACCCTGTGGTCTCATACCCCCATGAACCGTAGAACGGGTGTTCCATAATTGGTAAAAATTCAACGTGAGTAAACCCCATCTCCTTTATGTAATCCGCAATTGGACGAGCCATTTCCCTGTATGTAAGAAACCTGTTCCCTTCCTCAGGGATCCGCCTCCATGAGCCCAGATGAACCTCATATATGGCAAGAGGAGAGCCAAGGGCATTGACTTTGTATCTCTCTTTCATCCATTCACCATCTCCCCACTCATACCCGATGTCCCATACAATAGAAGCCGTCTTAGGAGGCATTTCCCAATAAAATGCAAATGGGTCGCCCTTATCAACCCTGTAGTTGTTATACTTAGAGACTATGTGATATTTATAAATACTGCCCTTTTGAATACCAGGGATAAACCCTTCCCATATCCCCGAACCGTCCCATCTAATATTGAGAATATGAGACTCCGGATTCCACTTATTGAATTCCCCTATTACTGAAACCCTCTGTGCATTTGGAGCCCACACGGAGAAATACGCTCCCTTTATTCCATCAACAACCATAGGGCGTGAGCCGAGTTTGTCATATAGCCTGAAATGGCTTCCTTCTTTAAAAAGATATATGTCATGGTCTGTAATGATACTCACGTTATGCACTGCGTTTTCTATCATAATTAAACCTCAATTAATTGCTTGATTCCCTTTATGGGAATGATCACCCAATCGGGACGGTTGTTAAGCTCATATCCAAGTTCATAAATAGCCTTCTCTAAGAGATATGAATTCAGCATTATATCCAGTTCTTTCATATCTCTTGGAATAAACGGGGCGTCCTTTACTGTATGGAGATATGAGTGTAGGAAATCCCCTCCAATGTATTTGTACCAGAGGTCTGCCCACGGCTCCAATCTCTGTAAGTCCTCTGGCTTATGAATCTCTTGTTTGAGAAGCGAGTTATATGCCGCATAGTGGAATGACCTTATCATACCGGCTACATCCCTTAGTGGAGATCGCTTGAGCCTCCTTTCACTTAAGGCCCTTGCAGGCTCACCCTCAAAATCAATTATGATAAAATCGTTTCCCGTGTAGAGGACCTGACCTAGGTGGTAGTCCCCATGTATTCTTATCTTCATTGCCGATATCTTTTTATTCAAAAGGGCTCTAAACCGATCTATTATCTCTTTTTTGAGGTTCAATATTCTAGTGGCCTCATCCCTTTGGCTATCCTTTAGATTCTTTAAATTCTTCTTGAGGAGCTCAAAGACCCTTTTGGTAAGACTCTCCATAGACTGAAAAAGAGACCTCTGATAAAGTAGTGAAAAAGGCTCCGGGGCAAAATTCGGGTCTTCCGAATCGGAGGATAGAGCCAAATGGAGTTCGCCTGTCCTTTTCCCAAGAAGGGTTGCCATCTCAAGATAGACGCCTCCAATTAGTTCCTGAAGAACCGTAGGAATTTCCCTTGAAGCCGTATCTAAGAACCTAGACGAAGCTTTTGGAATCTCCCCAATTTCATACCCTTTTGACAACACCCTATCAAAATATCCTCTCACCGAATCAAGTGTATATCCCCATGCATCTCCTTGGTTAGGAACAAACCCCTGGAGCATTCCAATAACTATTGGTTGATAGACCAACTCTTCAACGCCAGTTGAGACATTATCCCTTTTATACTCTATGGCTCCTGCAAACGGGGGAATACTGATAAAAGATGTCTTTTCAGTAAGAAACCTTTCAATCTCCACATCGGGATTTATCCCTTCATCAAGGCGACGATAGAGCTTGAAGAAAAGCTCCTTTCCATATAAAAATGAAGTATTGCTCTGTTCTGCCTTGAGAACCTGGGATTTTTCTAAAGGGAGTCGCTCCCTTTTATCGTCCTTAAAAAACTCCCCAGGATATGAGATAATATGCCCCCGTAGACCTCGAATGATGTGCCTTCTCTCAAGTATCAAAAGGATATTCTTCCGAAATTCTTCATTGTAGACGCCATCGTATACGATTCCCTGGGTGCCCTCGATTCTAAGGCGCGCGATGACCGCATGAGGACTCTCTTTTATAATCCTCTGCGCCTCATCCCCAGAAGAAAAAGATAGAGGCAGAAAATACATATCGGGCAGACCCTCAGTATATCTAACCTCAAGAAACAGCATTTGTGTAAGGGAAGAGCCTTCCTTTTCTATAGGTATAGTCTCGACAATCTCAACCTTTTGAATAATCCTTGCCTTGCCTCCAAACCATCTGCACCCCTGTATATATGATGGCAGTATTTCATCCTCGAGTATCTCTTTTGCCCTTCCTCTGAGTGCCGTCTCCCAACCTTCATCTACGCTCAACTCCGCAATCCCTTCCCCTCTTGTGATCGCTATAGGTTCATCTTTTTTGTGCAATAGGAACCAGAAATAGCCATAAAAGCCAAGTGTAATAACATAAGGGGAATCCTTTATAATAGGGAATTTGTTTCTACTAAATATCTCCTCCGGGATACATCCCGAAAACCTAGAAAGATCGAGTTCAACCACCTGAGAGAACCGTGAGAGATTAACTACAGTGAGAATAGTCTCATCTCCATATTGACGGATAAATGCCAGAACCTTTGGATTATCCGAGTATAGAAACTCTATACTCCCCCTCCCAAATGCCTTAAAACGCCTCCTCATAGCCAAAACCCGTCTCATCCACCAAAGAGGGGATGCCTGATTCCTCTCCTGATTCTCAACATTTACAGCCTCGTAGTGATACTCCGGATCTATTATGATAGGAAGGTAGAGTTTTTGAGGGTTTGCCTTTGAGAATCCCGCATTTCTATCCGCACTCCACTGCATCGGGGTTCTGACGCCGTTTCTATCTCCTAGGTAGTAGTTATCTCCCATATCAATCTCATCCCCATAGTATATAATTGGGGTTCCTGGAAGTGAAAGAAGAAGGACATTCATAATCTCAATCTTTCGTCTGTGGTTTTTAAGAAGCGGCGCAAGACGCCTGCGTATTCCAAGATTTACCCTGGCAACGGGGTCTCTTGCATAAACCCTGTACATGTAGTCCCTCTCTTCATCGGTTACCATCTCAAGTGTGAGTTCATCGTGGTTTCTCAAAAAAAGCGCCCACTGGCATGTCTCCGGTATCTGCGGGGTTTGTTCAAATATGTCAATGATTGGAAACCTATCCTCCATCCAAACCGACATAAACATCCTCGGCATCAGGGGAAAATGGAATGCCATATGACACTTATCCCCATTTCCAAAGTATGCAGCCGTATCCTCTGGCCATTGGTTTGCCTCAGCAAGGAGCATTTTATCCTTATGTTTGGCATCAATATGTGCCCTTAGGGTTTCTAAAAACTCATATGTCTCAGGCAGATTCTCGCAGTTCGTTCCCTCCCTCTCAAATATGTATGGAATCGCATCCAGACGCAATCCATCAACACCCATATCGAGCCAATAATCAACCACTCTAAACATTGCCTTTTGGACCTGGGGGTTGTCGTAGTTGAGGTCGGGCTGGTGGGAGTAAAAGCGGTGCCAGTAGTAGGCCTTTGCAACAGGGTCCCAAGCCCAGTTTGATGTCTCAAAATCCTTGAATATTATCCTTGCGTCTTTATATCTCTCTGGTGTATCGCTCCAGACATAAAAATCCCTCCATACGGAGCCCGGCTTTGCCCTCCTTGCCCTCTGAAACCAGGCATGCTGATCTGATGTATGATTGAGAACAAGCTCTGTAATAACCCTTATGCCTCTCTTGTGTGATTCACGCAAGAACTCCTTGAAATCCCTCAGAGTGCCATAATGTGGATGGATATTCATGTAATCCGCTATATCGTATCCATCGTCCTTTAGAGGAGACGGATAGAATGGAAGAAGCCATACAGCAGTTATACCAAGGCTCTCAAGATAGTCGAGCTTTTGAGTAAGCCCCTTAAAATCCCCGATTCCATCGCCGTTGCTATCGTAAAAGGCCTTCACATGCAGTTCGTAGATTATGGCATCCTTATACCATAGGGGATTATCTTCAAAATAGATTTCATTCTGAGGCATCGGACTGTGTCTCCTTGACCCAACAAGGAATTTATCTATGGATATCCCTCCAATTGAAGAGGAGAAGGTTCAGGCAGTATCAACATCTAATACTTTATTAAATTCTATCACATAAAATAGTCAAAATCCGTTTCCATTTTCAACCCTCAAAATATGGGCAGGAATCTTATAGGGATTAAGCTCTACGTAATTTCTCTCTCCATACCAGACGTATTTCTCATCACTCAGTAGATCATGAACGACATACGACCGATTAGAATCTATTCCCAATTCCCCTATAGGAACCTTTACCCAGCCCGACTGTTTGTAAACCGTATCGAGATTCACCACAACGAGTATTATGTTTGATAGGTCTTCGGTCCATTTTCCATAAAATAGCAGGTAATCATTGTCTACTTCACAAAACCTAAGATTCCATGTGGTCTGAAGCGCTGGGTTTTCTTTTCTTATCCTATTGACCCTCTCTATGAAGTCCTTTAGATTCCCCTGGCTGTTCCAATCCCAGTTCTTTATCTCATATTTTTCCGAGTTGGCATATTCCTCCTTACCCGGCACCGCTTCGTTAATGCACAATTCAAACGCAGGTCCGTATATGCCGTAATTAGATGAAAGCGTTGATGCAAGTATAAGCCTCATCATAAATACATGCCTCCCCCCATTCTGAAGGGGTCCTGCAAGGATATCCGGGGTATTAGGCCAGAAGTTGGGTCTAAAGTATTCCCTAACCTCTGTTTGGGTAAGCTCAGTAAGATAATCCATAAACTCCTTCTTTGTATTCCTCCATGCAAAGTAGGTGTATGACTGAGTAAACCCGAGTTTAGCCAGGTAATACATAACACTTGGCCTTGTAAATGCCTCGGAGAGGAAAATGACATCGGGATAATCCCTCTTAATTTCATTTATGAGCCATTCCCAAAAATGAAATGGCTTTGTATGGGGATTATCAACCCTAAATATCCGAATGCCCTTTTCAATCCAGAAAACCACCACGCTCTTTAGTTCCTCCCACAGCTCCTGCCACTTGGTTGTCTCAAAGTTCAGTGGGAATATATCCTCATACCTCTTAGGGGGATTCTCAGCATACTGAACCGTTCCGTCAGGGCGCCATTTAAACCATTGTGGATGCTCTTTAACATAGGGGTGATCAGGAGAACACTGAAATGCAAGGTCCAGGGCAATCTCTATTCCATAATCCTTTGCCCTTCTCACTAAACTCTCAAAATCCTCAATGGTTCCAAGTTTAGGATGAATTGCCTTATGTCCGCCCTCATCCGAGCCTATAGCCCAGGGACTGCCTTCATCATCTGGCTGTGCAATCGGTGAGTTATTCTTACCCTTGCGGTTTGTCTTTCCAATCGGATGAATAGGAGGTAAGTATAAGACATCAAACCCCATTCTCGCTATCTCCGGAAGGATCCCCTCACAATCCTTGAATGTTCCGTGTCTGCCGGGCTCTGGAGAGCACGACCTTGGAAACCGCTCATACCACGCGCTAAAGATGGCTTTCTCTCGATCCACTATAACGCGCAGTACCTTTCCATAATTCGTGGCAAATCTCATATCGGTATATTTATTTATCAATTTGATCAGTTCATCGCTCAGGGCAACAGAAATTGCTTCCTCTGTATCTCCTCTTAATGAATTGCCAATATCTGTGAGTTTCCTCCTGTCAGTTTCCGAAGCCTTCTTTAAAGCCCGCTCCACATACCCTACCCCCGTAAGCATATCAATCTCGATGTCCTGACCTGCATCGAACTTCTTTTTGATATTGTTTTGCCATGTCTTAAAATGATCAACCCATCCTTCAATTGTATAGAGATAGACTCCAATCTCATCAACAATAAACTCCCCTCTCCATCTGTCGTTTTCAACGAACGTCATCTGAACCTCTTTCCATTGCCCCTTTCCATTCTTTTTGTAAAGAAGCCTAGCTGAAACCGAATCATGGCCATCAGCAAATATAGTGGCCTCAACCAAAACCCTTTCCCCAACGACTCTCTTTATGGGAAAACGACCACAGTCGATTTCAGGGGTTACTCTTTCTATGACAACCCTTTTTCTCCCATCTGTGTATGACATAAAAACCAGTATACCTAAGAGATACAGTGTTACGCATAAGAATTTGCAGTCAACACTTAGCTGGGTGATATTTATAATCTGTGGCAACCAGTTTTTGACATTTGTAACGAACCTCTTTTTATATAAAACCAACTACTATGGTATAGTTCTCTTATGAAACACGATGCCCTGCTTATAATCGCCTCAACCGAAAGTAGCGCAGACCTGCTCTATAGAACGAGGTTTTTTGCTCCAGATCCTATTATCTTTATTGAGCATAGAGACAAAAAAACGATTATTCTCAGTGACCTTGAGTTGGATAGAGGAAAAGAGGAATCGGATGTGGACGAGATTCTCTCCCTTTCAGAGTATAGAAAAAAACTCCCGTCTAGAAAGCGCAAACAAGCAGGGTTCACTCATATTGTAGACCTCGTTTTTAAAGAACGTGGAATAAAAAGTGTGCTTGTTCCCGAAGACTTTCCCATAAAATACGCCGATAAACTGAGAAGGCTCGGATACAGAATTCGTTATAAGGAAGGGCTCTTCTTTGAAGAAAGAATGAAAAAAACCCCAGAAGAGGTAAGGTTTATATCCGATTCCCTTAGAAGAACTGAAATGGCAATGGATCGTGCCATTCAGATGATTGCCTCATCTAAGATTAGAGATGGAAAACTATTCTTAAACGGTTCTCTTCTCACATCTGAGATGATAAAGGGCGAGGTAAACTCGGAGCTCTCAAGGCTTGGCTGCACCGCTTCGAACACAATAGTTGCCTGCGGAATCCATTCTTCTATGCCCCATCATAGAGGAGAAGGGCCTCTTTTTGCAGGTCAGCCGATTGTAATTGACATATTTCCCAGGTCTCAGGAAAGTGGTTATTTTGGAGACATGACGAGAACTGTGGTGAAAGGAAAGCCGTCCAAAGAGCTGGAGAAGATGTATCAGACGGTTCTTAAAGGCCAAAGGCTTGGGCTTAGTCTCATAAGGCACGGTGCAAAGGCAAAAGACATCCATGGGGCAATAGTAGAGTTTTTTAAGAAATCCGGATTCAAGACAGGCATGATAGAGGGAAAGCAGCAGGGGTTTATTCATTCAACGGGGCATGGATTAGGACTTGAAATTCATGAGCCTCCAAGGGTGGGTCCTACGGACACTATTCTCGAAGAAGGAAATGTAATCACGGTTGAACCCGGACTCTACTATGAAAAGCTGGGCGGCGTAAGAATAGAGGACGTTGTGGTTGTAAAAAAGGGTGGATGTGTGAATCTCACAAGATATCCGAAGAGATTCAGGATTTAAATTTGATACATTTACTTACGATCTTTTGGAGTAATATTATTCCACCATATATCAAGCACACACGAGGTGGCATTTTTGTATCGGCACTCGACATGGCTCATAGTTACTGTTTCTGCTCCAGCCATAATTAGTGCGATTCTGAGCCATGTAGGATTGGCATACGTGCAGATTGCTCGACCCGAAACACTGTTTTCGTCGGCAATCTCTTCAAGAACGAGCCTAAAATGCCTATTAGCCTCGTCTGCCACCTCTACCCTTACCTCTCCTGTATCGAAATACCTTTTCCACAGGGAGGGCGCACTGCTCAGCACAAAAAATGGACTCAGATTGACAAATATGTCAAAAACTGGGGCAAGGTCTTGTTGGGCAATATATTCAACAATCGGCACTATGGACTTAAAATCCCCATCTCCAAACATATTATCATAAATGTTAATTAGACGATTTATGACAGGAGCCGAATACCAGCCGTGCTTATTAAGCTGCCCCCCAAATATATCCCTATCTGATTGAGAAAGACGGTTTAGTATTTCTCCCCAAATTTCTACGCCATACACCTTTATTATATAATCTCTGATATGAATAAATATCGAACCCTTGGCATTACCACTGATTTGTCTGTTCATAACCTCTAGTTATACATCTGTAATGTCTGTTTGGTCAATAGATTAACTAGGTGATTTTTACACAAATTTCATTTAATCTATATTCTTCTTTGACAAAAATCCTGGGAGATTAAAATGGAAATCACACCGCAGTTTAACGAACTTAAACCACCTGAACGGATTCTCATGGGGCCGGGACCGAGCAATGTCCACTACCGGGTCTATAGGGCATTGGCAACTCCCATACTCGGTCATCTAGATCACGAATTTATGAAAATCATGGATGAAATCTGCGTGATGTTAAGGATCGTTTTTAAGACCGCAAACAAGCTCACGATTCCGATCTCTGGAACGGGTAGCGCGGGAATGGAAACGTCATTTGTCAATATACTGGATGTTGGAGATAAAGCGGTAATTGGAATCAATGGGGCATTCGGGGAGAGGATGGCTGACGTTGCCTCAAGATGCGGAGCAAATGTAATTCGGATTGATGGGGAGTGGGGAGATATAATTGATCCGAACCGAATAATTGATACACTAAAAAAACATCCCGATGCAAAGGTGTTTGCTATAGTCCATGCCGAGACCTCCACAGGTGCAAAACAGCCACTTGAAGAGATAGGAAGATTCCTCAAGGGAAGAGACACACTTTTTTTGGTAGATGCCGTAACATCCCTTGGGGGATGCGAATTAAATGTGGATGAATGGGGAATTGATATCTGCTATAGCGGAACTCAGAAGTGTCTGAGTGTTCCGCCAGGACTTGCCCCAATTACCCTAAGTGAGAAAGCGGTTCATGTGATGCATTTAAAAAGATCAAAGGTCCAGAGCTGGTATTTAGACCTAAATATGATTGAAAGATACTGGGGTGAAGAGAGGTTTTATCACCACACAGCTCCAATCTCTATGCTCTTTGCCTTAAGAGAGGGGTTAAGACTTATACTCGAAGAGGGATTAGAAGAAAGGTTTAAGCGCCATCAAATACTGGGCGATTACCTAAAATCCGGAATTATGGAGTTGGGATGGAGACTATTTGCCAGAGATGGACACAGACTCCCGATGTTAACCTCGGTAGTACTCCCCAGTGGATTCAATGATGCTCAGAAGAGGAAGAAACTCCTTGACGAATACGGCATTGAGGTCGGCGGGGGACTAGGAAATACAAAGGGAAAAATCTGGAGAATCGGCCTTATGGGCGAGACATGTAGGCGCAAGAATGTGGACATATTTCTCTCAGCCCTAAGGGATTTGGATAAGTAGCTCATATAATCCTACATGGGCTCTTTATTCGATATAGGAATCACCCTTAAAAACCACGACAAGGCGGGTTTGACGAGCTATAACGGCGATATTAGACTTTTTTTAAACCTGGATGCCGAAGTGGCGGAATTTGGTAGACGCGCTGGATTCAGGATCCAGTGGGCGAAAGCTCGTGGGGGTTCAAATCCCCCCTTCGGCACCATGGATATTCAATGGTAGGTGATTGCACCACGAATGAATTAAAACCCAAACTAATACTGACAAAACCCAACAGAAGCGGCACTCGTAGGTTCAGGTCTCTCTTAACAATCCTCATTGCGTTTATCCTCGGTGTCTTCGTTGGCATGAAGATAAAAGGCACAAACATACATTTTGTCGAGAATAAAGAAGCCAACATTAGCAACTCAGAGACAGCGGTTCAAGGAAATGAAAAAAAGCCGGCTAAGGAATATGAACCGAGCATCACAATCTCAGCTACAAAGCTATTAGAGAGCCCGGAAGAATCAAAATCACTGAACCAACCCAATGTAGAGATCAACAAATACACAATCCAGGTTGCAGCATTTGAGGAGATAGAAAGGGCTCAAAGAGTAGCAAATGAATTGAAAGAAAAGGGGTACGACGCTTATATTGTTCCCATTTATAATTCGAGAGGAGAGGCTTGGAACCTTATAAAAGTGGGAAAATTCAAGACAAAAGAAGAAGCCAGGGATTTTGCCTCCCTTTTTCAAAAAAAAGAGAATATGGAAGCCATTGTAGAAGAACTAAGGGGATATTAAATTTAGTTGAAAAAACCGTTCTAAATCCCGTCGCTGCTGTTAGCGAGTGCGTAGAGTAAATATAATTTGTACAACTTTTCCCAAGAAATAACGGAAATAAATTTTTCGCAAATGCGAAAAGACACTTGACAGGCATTTTCGGCGATAGTATATTGAATCTAAATATTTAAGGAGGGAGGCCATGACCAAGAGAAGGGAGGTTTTAAAAAATACTTGCGTAGATTACCCAAATGGCTTTGAGTTTTTCCCATTTCTCTTAGACAAGTTCATAAAAAAGATTATAAACCCTTCACAGGAAAAGGCCGAGAAGGCTCTCTCATCTTTTAATAACCATTTTGCTTTGTTTAATAAATAGCGTCCCGTCAGCTTATCAGATGAATGTAGAGTAAATAGAATTTAATTTATTATAAATATGCTCTCTGTACTTATGGAAACGCCATAAATTCTTTGAGGTAATCGGAGGAATAGAGATAAGAGATGGAGATAAAGGATATAGAATTTGAAGGAGCAACCCCCGGAGTAAACGACCTTGGAGAGTTTGTTCAAGAGGATGGAGAAACATTAATGCCTCTTGATATTGAAGACGATCCAATACTAAATATGGTAGAGTCTGGAGCCGAACTCGAACCTAAGGAGTTAGACTCTACGGAAGATGAAGAAGACCAATGGGTGCCAGATGAACAGTTCAGACTCCTCTATGTCTATTTTAAAGATATGGGAGCCGAGTCGCTTCTTACATCCAAGGAGGAGATAGAAGTTTCAGCAAAGATAAAGAAGTGCGAGGCAAAGGCAAAAGAAATAAGAGCAATCCTTGATAGGCTCTCAAAGGAAAGGAATGAAAAAGGCAAAAGAGCCTCGGGCAAAAACGGCCATCAAAACGGCAATGGAAAATCATTATCAAAGCGCATAAACAGGCTCAATGCCTATATGAGAGCCTATTCAGAAAGGGCAAAAGAGCTAAGAGAGAGGTTTGTAAAGGCGAACCTAAGATTGGTAGTGAGTATAGCCAAAAGATACA
>CAYMEO010000053.1:0-19564 GCA_964389705.1 uncultured Spirochaetia bacterium | reverse complement strand
TACTTGATGGGGAGAAGGCTACGCTTCTAGACTTTATACCAGACGAAGGCTCTCCTGCACCAGACTCTGTTATGGCAAAGGACATGCTCATAAAGAGAATAAAAGAGGCGCTGCTTACCCTTACCCCACGGGAAAACGAGATAGTGAAGATGAGGTTTGGAATAGACCAAGATACCACATATACACTCGATGAAATTGGAAGAAAGTTCGATCTCACTCGTGAGCGGATAAGACAGATTGAAAAAAGGGCACTTGAGAAGCTTGCCCTATCGGATTTAGGCGAAATCCTAAGGAGCTTTCTCGAATAATATAAGATGAGCAACATAATATCTGAATTACTTACATTCCTTTGTACGGGTTTGGGGGAGGGAAATACAAACACTGACAAGCTTACAAAGCAGATCCTCCTTCTAAACCCAGGTATGGACTATAATACAACTAAGATACGGGTTGTAGAGGCATTAAGAGAGCTCAAAGAAACCGGACAAATTCAGATAATCACAACCGGCTGGGAACTGGGGCAAGAATTCTTTTACATCTGCGCAAAGAGATTATAAGAGAGGCAGCAAAGATAAACCAATTCTATCGCCTTAACTGACTAATTGGGCTAGACCAGTAGATTTTGATGCCTATGAATGAACCAATTACACCCTAAATAGATTGAAATAATCATCAAAAAGCGAGAGAGTCATCTCGGTGTTTTTCTGAGCGAGATTGAGAGCTTCCTTAGTAAACTTATCTGGAACGTTTCTTACCAAGTCAACATAACTTTTCTGAAAAGCCACAAATCGGTCAAACTGACGGTTAAAGGCCTTTGAGTTTTCCTCCCACAGAGTTGCCAATTCCTTTGGAAACCTTTCGTAAAACCCTCTTATAACATCAATGTAATCCATCTGAAGACTGTGCCATTGCTCAACCTGGGTATTTAAGACCCTTAGATTCTCCTCCCAAATAGATAAGGCAAACTCAAAACCATTTAGATAATTCTCCCTCACCAGCCCCGTAATTCCCTTTACCATATCAGCAAAGTCTTTAACCTTTAATGTCTCTGGTCTTTCAATCGGTGTCTCTTTTTCCTCAGTCATATAGAAATCCCTCCTTACCCCAAAATTCTCTATATCTCAGGCCAGATAGAAAAACAAGCCATAGAGATCTATAAGAAACAATAGACAGTTAAAAACATTTGTCAAGTGAAATTTCAGAGGGCATAGCCGTTTTTCTAAATCATCCACCATAAACTAATATCTAAAGAAAAAATCCATCAAGCTATTTCCTAATCTAATCCTTTGAGCCTCCTTTGCAATTTCCTTCATTTCTTATCTATCAGAATTATGGGCAAAAACAACCCAATCTAGATAATAGGTACCCCAAAAATATAGAACACAAAAAGCCACTAAAGGCAGCCGGGGCTAATACTAATTAATGAGACTGTTCCTAAGAATTTAGGGTTGCTAAAAAAACCTAACTGATTGTGCCTTTTCTTTTGTTCTGCAAAAAGAGCATACCTCGTTAACTGTAGGCATCCCGCAAGTAGAACACTTTTTTAGCTCTACGGTAACCTCCGCAGTGTTAAAAAGGCGTTTGTTTTTCAGGAACCCGTCATAAAACCTCCTCTTTATTCCGGGTGAGCGGTGCTCTAGTTGGTTGAGAATCTCTTTGTTAGAAAGCGTTGTAGCACCCACTGAGAACGGACACTCCATTCCGACATAGTCAATATCCCTAAGAAGAGTGTAGAGAAGGGTTTGTTTCTCAGTAAAGTAGCAAAAAGGCTTTACTTTCCTTCGTAAACCCTCTTCTTCTTTCCCAGGAAGCACAGGACTTTGCTGAGTCAGATAGTCTATGCTCCAGTTGAGTATGTTTCCCAAGAGCTGAGAAGTCTCGTCGTCTAGGTTGTGACCAGTTGCAAGCACGCTTACTCCGAGGTCTAGGGCGATTTTATTCATATAATAGCGCTTTGTCATCCCACAGGCAGAGCATAGGGGTCTCTGGGTAATATTTCTCAATCCAGGAATCCCCAATCCAAACTCCTCTTCTATATTTACTACAACGAGCTCTCTTCCTATTTTCTGGGCAAACTCCCTAGACTTCTGAAGAGAAACATCCGAGTACCCATTATGGTTAATCCCAAGATTTATATAAAGCCCGGAGGTCTCATATCCAAGCTCATTAAGCACATCCCAGAGCGCTAAACTGTCTTTTCCCCCTGACACTGCAACGAGAACACGGTCGTCTCTACTCAGCATTCTGAACTTTCTGATTGTTTTTTCCGTATATTCTATAAACCATGAGATATAACAATCCTTACAGAGGGAGAGCTTGTGCTCTCTGAGATTGACCACAGGCTTCCCATCGCATCTTCTGCATCCCATTGGTTCTTAACCCCCTGAGATCGCCCTAATTATCTGCACTTCATCGCCTGACTCCGCAAATTCCTCTTCCGTGACAACCTCTCCATTCCTGGCTACTACTACAACCTCAGGTAGCACACCAAACTCCTTAAGAAGTTCCTTTATTTTGATTCTGTCCTTATCGATATCTCTTTCCTTCCCCTGCCATATAACCCTAATCATAAGTATAAATCTAACATGTGAAAATTGTGGTGCAAATTAATGCTGAGATTACAGGTTCTCGAGTTGGACATTTACTAATTCAGGAACTATTCTAATGTCTCAAACACTGCACGTACAACTGAGGTAAGACAAGAAGAACCCGGACAAGGATGTATAGAGACTAAGCCAAACAAGTGAGGGTGAACTATTATTAATGCATCTGAAGCTATATGAGAATTTAGCCTGTGAATGCAATCAGGTAGAATAGTATAACTAGAAAACTTGTTTCTAAAACTGTCTAGAGTTATATATAGGATTCATTCAACTGATCTTTTATTTAAAAAGGAAAGAGATTCAATGAATCTATGGATACCCTCTTTGGCTCAGAGTATTGGCTTGCGCGATTCCTATTCCAAAAAGGACTCGCGGCAATATATTTTATTGCTTTCCTAACGGCATTAAATCAATTCCGGCCGCTTTTGGGAGAAAACGGGCTTTTACCTGTACCGCGTTTCTTGCGCTCTGTTAACTTCAATCAGGCACCGAGTGTTTTTCACCTTCACTATTGTGATGAGTTCCTGCTTTTTATTGTCTGTGCCGGCATCGCCCTCTCTAGCGCAATACTCATCGGACTTCCAGAACTGGGTATGTGGTGGATACCAGCAATAGTTTGGAGTCTTATTTGGATTTTTTACCTATCTATAGTCAATGTTGGTCAGATATTCTATGCATTCGGTTGGGAGTCAATGCTCCTCGAGGCCGGCTTTCTCGCTATATTTATGGGATCACAGCGAACTGCCGTGCCGCTCCCTATTATTTTTCTTGTGCGCTGGATGCTCTTTAGGGTAGAATTCGGAGCGGGACTTATAAAAATCCGAGGTGACAAGTGTTGGCGTGACCTTACATGTCTCAACTATCACCATGAAACCCAGCCAATGCCCAATCCCCTATCATGGTATTTCCATCACCTGCCGCCTTGGATGCATAAACTCGAGGTTATCGGCAACCATTTTTTTCAGCTCATCGCCCCATGGGGATTGTTTTTCCCTCAACCAATTGCCAGCATTGCAGCAGGGCTCATTATTATATCGCAACTCTGGCTCGTGCTTTCTGGAAATTTCTCTTGGCTCAACTGGCTTGTTATTGTTCTAGCCCTCCCAAGCTTTGGAAATACCCAGTTGAGGGCAATTCTCCCAATAAATCCACCGCCTGTTTCGCAATCTACTGTCCATCAGTGGTTCGTGTTTGCTGCCACTTTTCTCATTATTATCTTAAGCTGGTGGCCAATAAGAAATCTCCTGTCAAAACGACAACTGATGAATGCGAGCTTTAATCCATATCACATTGTTAACACCTATGGGGCCTTCGGAAGTGTAACAAAAAAACGGTATGAAATTATTATTGAAGGCACACGCAATAGTTCAGTTACTACGTATACCACATGGCTCGAATACGAATTCAAAGGCAAGCCAGGGAATATCAAGCGTCGCCCACCGCAATTTGCGCCTTACCACCTGCGGCTCGATTGGCTCATGTGGTTTTTGCCTTTCAACTTGCGGTTCAATGCTGAAGGGAAGACACAAGGACCATACTACTACAGAGAGTGGTTCTTAAAACTCATAGAAAAACTCTTGCACAATGATAGAGCAATACTCAAACTCCTCCGCAATAATCCCTTTCCAGATTCACCGCCGTGTTTCATTCGCGCCCGCGTATACCTTTATAAATTCACTTCACCTCAAGAGCGCAAAAAGACTGGGGCCTGGTGGAGGCGCGAACTCGTAGGAGAATATCTGCCGCCCATAACGCTGCAAGATATCCAAGAAGTAAAAAGGAGTCTCTAAAACTAAATAACTTGAGCTTGACGTCTTAAAGGTAGGAATATACCCTGAGATCAAAAATCAACTACCTCCAATACAGAATTAACAATGAATTTAGGAGATTCTACACCCAAATTCTATCCAAAACCGTAGCCAGCAAGAACTGCAATCAGATGGATAAGTTGTAACCTATTGAAATTATTGGTCGGGGTGGTGGGACTTGAACCCACGGCCTCTGCGTCCCGAACGCAACGCTCTAGCCAACTGAGCTACACCCCGTATGTGTTTAAATTTACTATACCCCTAGCCGTCTTGCAAAGGATTGGTATAACTACCGCTCTGGTTGAAGGATTCTTGTTTCTCCTTTAAATAGCCCTTTAAACCTCTCTGCATCCGACTCGGAACCGACGATTTTACCCCAGTGCATTGGGACTGCTACAGCAGGTTTAAACTCATTTGCGATCCCCGCTGCCTCCTCCGCTGTCATCGTATACGTACCACCAACTGGGAGAAAGGCAATATCAACTCTAAGCCTCTTCATCTCTGGAATTGCATCTGTATCACCCGCATGATAAATCCTTTTTCCATCAACAGTAACTATAAAACCAACCCATCCACTTGACTTAGGGTGATAGTTCTTTCCAATGTTATAGGCCGGGATAGTTTCAATCTGTATACCACCGACTAAAATACTATCGCCAGGCTTTATGGTTCTTATATCCCCTTTTAGTTTCGAGGCAGAATCCCTTGTTGTTATTATAACAGTTTCTTTCTTCTGAATATGTCTCACATCGTCTGGAGAGAGATGGTCAAAATGAGAGTGGGTAATTAGAATCAAATCCGCCGATTCATCACCCTTAATCTGCCATGGGTCAAAATAAATGATCCTTTCAAGTGCCTTTAGTTTAAAGCTTGCATGCCCAAGCCAGCTTAACGCTATAATCCCGTTTACATCTAGCACAGCCCATCACCTCAAATATACCAATCAAATATACCAACCTCTCTTAAGCCTCTATCTGCTAAAAGACGATTGCAGGTTAATGACTAGTGTATTATAAACTCATTGTATGTCTCTTAAAAAAATCACCTTTTCTCTTGATGCTCCAAGAGAAAGGATCCATATAGGAACACCGGCAGTCTCCTCTATTCTATCTAGGTAAACCCTTGCTTGATGGGGAAGATCGGATATGTTTTTCACACCGGATATATCCTCTGCCCACCCATCTATCTCTTCATAAACAGGAATGCAGTTTTTAAGAATCTCGGAGTTTGATGGGAATTCAGTTATTAATTCGCCTTTGTATCTATAACCGATACAGATTCTTATCTTATCGAACCCGGAAAGGACATCGAGCTTTGTAACGGCAAGCCCTGAGATTCCGCCTACTCTTGACGCATATCTGAGCGCTACAGAATCAAACCACCCGCACCTTCTCGGCCTTCCAGTAGTTGAACCGTATTCGCCACCGGCTTCTCTTAACCTCACAGCCAAATTCCCCGAAATCTCCGATGGAAATGGCCCCTCTCCAACCCTAGTTGTGTAGGCCTTTGCAACTCCTATGACACAGTCAATCTTGGTCGGACTCACGCCCGTGCCAGTACATGCTCCCCCTGCCCCAGCGCTTGATGAAGTTACATAAGGATATGTACCAAAGTCCACATCGAGAAGGGTTCCCTGTGCCCCTTCAAACATAACACTCTTTCCAAAGGAGATCGCATCATTTAGAACCTTTGATGTGTCCGTAACGAATCCCTTCAGTTGCTCCCAGTAGGAGAGATATTCTTCATATATTTTTCTAAATTCGAGGGGCTTTCTTCCAAGAATGGTCGTCAGATAGAGGTTTCTCTCTTCAAGAACGGAGCAGAGCCTCAGTGAAAAGCCTTCGGGAGATATAAGATCTGAGAGCTGCATTCCCCGCCTTGCTGCTTTGTCTTCATATACAGGACCAATTCCTCTTCCTGTGGTTCCAATTCTACCCGCTCCCATCCTCTCCTCCCGCGCGAGATCAATCTCTTTATGGTAGGGCATAACTAAGTGCGCCCTATCGCTGAGCTTGAGATTATCCTCGTCCACTTTATATCCTGCTGATCTTATTTCCTCTATCTCTTCCAGTAGAGTTTTAGGGTCCACAACTACCCCATTTCCTATTACTGAAAGCTTGCCTTCACGAAAAATTCCAGACGGAATATGATGAAGAACCAGTGTCTTGCCATTGATTACTATAGTGTGCCCCGCATTGCTTCCCCCTTGATACCTCGCAACAATATCGACCCTATCAGCAATAAGATCAACTATTCTTCCCTTTCCTTCGTCTCCCCACTGAGCACCCAGCACCACAATATTTGGCACGTCAAATCCCTCCCTTTTTCACCGATGCTAATGAGTTAAGGAAAAAGAATCATTAGGTAGGTCTTAAACTCACACATACGGCTGCCTGGAATTATATGAATTAACCTAAGCCACACTTTTATCTCCACCGATACACGATCAAATACCGCTGACAAATCCCTCAACACTTGAAAACTCTCGTACGCCGCCTGGTTCAATCAATTTTATCTTTTGCGATGTTTCTAAAAGAACTATCCTACATGGATTTAAACCCCGATCCTCCCTCAGTCTACCCAAATCAGAGTCTTTAAGATAGAGAATAACCTTAAAGCCATTTGATCTTAGCCGCTCAGCAAGCCGAATCGCCTCGCCCCTGAGACTCGATCTCTTAGGGACAACAACAAGATGAGCCTGGCTGTTTTCCGAATGAGTTCCCGCAACATCAAGCACGGCCTCAATATCTACAGCAAATCCTGTGGCAGCGCAGTCATATCCGTATTTTCCCACCAATTCATCGTACCTTCCGCCCCTTACAAGCGAAGAGGATACACGAGGCGATATAACCTCAAACGTAACACCTGTATAATAATTAAATCCCCTTAATTCTCCAAGATCTACATTAATTTCACAACTTAGATCAAATTCATCAATTAGGGAAAGTATTCCCTCTATCTCCCTTATGTACTTTTTTATGATTCCTATATCCTTAAACCTGCTAAGGACCTCCCTACTCCCATAAAGCTCAGGAAGAAAGAGGATAACCTCTTTTATTGCCTGGGCAATAGAGGCCTTTGAGACTGCCTCTGCTAGTGCCTCCTGATCCTTTTTTTTAAGCGCCTCCTCTATTTCTCGTCTTGCGCTCCCGGTCTTTCCAAGGAGAAACCTTAGAAATCCCGTGTGACCAATGTCGAGCACGATTTCTCTTATTCCCAGTGTCTCAACTGCCTTTACAGCAAGCGCTATTATCTCAGCATCGGCCTCAGGAGACGAAGGCCCCATAAGCTCACATCCTACCTGAAAGACCTCCCTTTCTTTTCCGCTCCCTTTTTCCTCAAACCTGATGACCCTTCCATTGTAACAGAGCCTCATTGTCCCCATTTCGCCTCTGAGCCGGGTAGCGACGAGTCTCGCTATCTGTGGCGTTATATCCGGCCTCAGTGCCACAACATCGCCCGTTGATGGATCAACGAACTTTAAGATTTTATCTCTTAAGTTATCACCAAGACCAACTAAAATGGTTTCAAGGGATTCAAAAAACGGCGTAATTACTCTTCTATATCCCCATCGGGTAAACTCTCCCATAAGACATTCTTCAACCCTTCTAATCTCTTCTGCCCTCTCAGGGGGAAAATCCCTTACCCCTTGGGGGAGATTAAAACGCTCAACCATCTAAAGTACTACCTGTGTAACGGATATGATGTTAGGAAGCCCCGATATCTCCTCTATGACAGATGTAGGAACAGGAGAATCTACGTTTATAAAGGCTATTGCCCTTCCACCTATGCTCTCACGTCCAAGGTGCAAGCGCGCTATATTTATGCCCCTTTTTCCAAGGAGCGTGCACATACTCCCTATAACCCCCGGCCTGTCGTAGTTCTCCCCTATGAGGAGATATCCTTGAGGAATGACGTCAAGTGAGAATCCATTGACCCTCACAAACCTCGGCTCTTCCCTTCCAAAAATGGTCCCCGCAACGAGCTTTTCGCCTTGATTTGTCTTTACCTTTATAGAAATCAGGCTTGTAAAGTCCTCCGACCTTAAAGACTTTGACTCTATTACCCTTATTCCTCTTTCTCTAGCAACAAGTGGGGCGTTTACATAATTTACAGCAATGTCCATAATCGGCGATAGAAAACCCTTAAGCGCGGCAACCGTAAGGGGAGGAGCATTAAACCCCGCGACCTCGCCACTGTACTCAATATGAATCTCCTCTACGCCGCTTCTGCAGAGTTGCCCCTGAAGGCTTCCCAGCTTCTCTGAAAGCACAATGTAGGGCTTCATCACCTTAAGAAGTTCAAGGCTAATAGAAGGCATATTGACAGCATTTCTTACAACGCCGTTTATAAAAAAGTCAACTATCTGCTCTGCTATAGCAACCGAAACCTTGGTCTGTGCCTCCTCAGTTGAGGCACCGAGATGAGGAGTCAGAACTACATTATCAAGTGTAAATAGGGGATTGTCCTTATCTGGCGGCTCTTTCTCATAAACATCGAGTGCGGCGCCCCCGACTAATCCTGATTTCAGCGCCTCATAGAGGTCATTCTCATTCACGATTCCGCCTCTTGCACAGTTAATTATGAGTACGCCCTTTTTCATACGTTGAAATGTTTCCTTTCTTATTAGATTCTTCGTGTCGGGCGTAAGTGGGGTATGGATTGTAATTATATCGGCCCTCTCAAGTAGTTCATCAAAAGAAACGGGCTCTACCTCCATCTTTACTGCGGCTTCTCGCGAGAGAAAGGGATCATAGGCAATCACCTTCATTTTTAATCCTATTGCCCTTTCAGCCACAAGCCTCCCTATATTTCCAAGTCCTATGATACCTAGGGTCTTTCCAAATATCTCTTTTCCCTTAAATTTATCCCTCTCCCAGAGTCCGGATTTTATGGATGCGTGTGCCTGGGGCATCCGCCTTGCGAGCGCAAACATAAGGGCAATTGTATGCTCAGCCGTAGTTATAGCATTTGCCTCAGGTGTATTCATCACAATAATCCCCTTTTTTGTAGCTGCAGCAACATCTACATTATCCACACCTATTCCGGCACGCCCTACTACTTTGAGCCTCTCATCGGCGGCATCTATAATGTCTGAGGTAACCTTTGTCCCGCTCCTTACAATAAGGGCATCGTAGTCTCTTATGACTTGTTTGATTTCCTCTTTGGAGAGTCCCTTTTTTGTAACGACTTCGAGTTCGGGTCGGGATTTAAGTATCTCTAATCCCTCTTCGGCAAGGCCATCTGTAATTAATATTCTCAAATTCTCCTCCAAAAGAAAAATAAATTATTGTTTAATGCACGAATTCCCCTCTCATCTGACACATTTAAATGGTAGATGAATCCGAGGGAAATAAATGCGCATCACAAGAAATAAAAGGCAATCTTATCCTATGGAAATTAAATATATTTGAGCGACAAATTATTGTCAATCTGAAAGGACAAAACCAAATCTATAAGAGCCCCTCGTAGTCCTGATGGAATAAAACCTCTTAAGGGCGAGTCTTATTGACATTGATTTTTCATCCGATAACCTTTTAAACAGAGGTGATAAAATATGGGTGAATTTAGCCTGCCACATCTAATTATAGTTCTCGTAGTTCTTCTCTTGCTATTCGGTCCGAGTAGGCTCGGAGACTTAGGCATTTCGCTTGGGAAAGGAATAAAGGGATTTAAAAGGGCTATGAATGAGCCGGATGAGGTTGACGTGACACCTCCCAAACCCAAAGAAGAAACGGGACGAATCGAAGCCGCTCGTCTTGAGACGACAAGTAAATCAACTGAGAAAGAAGAGGCAAAATAGCTCCTCGTTGCTAGACAGCCTCTATACACAAATAACTTACGTTATGCACTCATACACTCAGTTGTCATACCTATTCACCGGATAAACCGGAGAATCAATCGGGTATCCATATTTAAGGATAGAGGAATTATGGCAGAAGAAATAAAAATGACCTTTATCGAGCATCTTGAAGAACTGAGGAGGCGGCTTCTATGGTCACTTGCTGCCGTCGCCGTCTGCTTTATCTTTACATATAATTTTTCTAAACAGATATTTGACCTCCTCATGCAACCCATAATCAGGAATCTTCCCCAGGGAAGCACCCTTATCTTTACAAGACCTGCCGAAGGGTTCACGACATATCTCAAAGTCGCTTTTTTTGCCGCCATAGTTCTGGCGTTTCCTTTTATACTCTATCAACTTTGGAGGTTTGTAGCCCCCGCCCTATATAAACATGAGAAACAAATTGCGCTGCCATTTATTCTCTTCGGCACAGTTTTTTTTGCCCTAGGCGCGGCTTTTTGCTATTTCGTAGCGGCGCCTCCGGCATTTAAGTTTCTCCTTTCCGAGTATTCATCCCAGTATGTAAAAGCCTTTCCTTCGATTGGTGAAGCCCTCTCATTTTTTATGGCCCTCATACTTGGCTTTGGAATTGTGTTTGAATTCCCTCTTATTGTATTTGTCCTTGCAAAACTAGGAATCGTAGACGCCGATATGCTCAAGAGAAAAAGGAGAATCGCAATACTCATTAACACCATAGCCGCGGCGGTTATCACGCCTACAACAGATGCCTTTTCTATGATGCTTATGCTCGTTCCGCTTCTTGTCTTCTATGAGATGGGAATATTAGTTGCATGGGTGTTCGGAAAGAAAAAGGAAAAGGCAGGGGTTCCGGCACCAATTCCTTGACCTTTCTATATTTTCGTGTTAGTTTTTAGGCAAGGGTATTCGTAGAGAGATGAAAAGAACGTATCAACCTCACACAAAAAGAAGACTAAGAGTACACGGCTTTCGCGAAAGGATGAGCACAACTGGGGGGAGGCGTACACTAAAAAGGCGTATGGCGAAGGGGAGACATAGCCTCACGGTTCGGCGTTGGAAGAAATGACTTTTCCTTTAAAGTTTAACTTCTCAAATGATCTAAAAATCCGAAAGAGCTCTGAGTTTAAGGAGGTTTTCGATAAGGGCAAAAGGCTCCATACAGAGCACTATACAATTGTCTGTGCCCCAAACTCGCTTGGCTTTCCAAGGCTTGGGCTTGTGATTGGAAAAAGATGCGGGAATGCCCTAAAGCGTAATCGCATTAAGAGGGTTCTTAGGGAAGTCTTTAGACAAAATAAAACCCTCTTCGATTCCCTTGATATTTTAATTATTGGAAAGAAAAACAGTGAAGTACCTGACTACATTAGAGCGAAAGAAGAAATCACAGAAGCTATCAGAATGGCATGAAACTGAATATATCAGCCTTACTAATAAGATCCTACAAGTATTTTATCTCCCCTATTCTTCCGCCCTCTTGCAGGTTCCATCCCAGTTGTTCAGAATACTCTGTCGAGGCCTTCGGCCGATATGGGCCTCTAAGAGGCATCTGGCTCTCCTTAAAGAGAATTTTAAGGTGCCATCCTTTAAGCCCTGGTGGATACGATCCGGTTAAATAACAAAATATGATTGACCGTACAAAACTCAACTATATACTGTTTTTCGTTCTTTCTTTCCTAATAATAATCGGCTATACAGCATTCTTTGCTCCTAAAGTCCCCAAAAGGCCGATTCAACAAAAAACAGGTCAGATCTCCGAACAGACTCCAACGCTGGAGAAAAAGGAATCGAAAACTACCGGTGGAATTGTCTCCCCTACCACAGTGCAAGGAAAACTGATAACGATTAAAACCCCTTTATATGAGGGTGTTATTGATACGGCTGGAGGAAGAATCGTTGAGTGGAGATTAGACAAATACAAGAGCAGTACAGAGAAGAACTCTCCGCCCGTTGACATACTCAGTGGTTCCCCGCCGACATTCAATACCGATCTAGAGATCAAGGGCATCCAAGTCCCCAATCCGATCCCTTTTGAATTCGATGAAACCAGCGAAATCCAGGTCTCCGATAATCAAAGGGAAATAACACTTGATTGGAGATCACCCGAAGGGATTGAGATAAAAAAGGTATACGAGATAAATCCGACGAGTTATCTTCTGGGACACAGGATTGAGATTAAAAATGCAACTGAAGCCCCTTTAAATGAAACACTTCTCGTTCAGTGGTACGGGAAAATAGGCCAGGAAAAAAGCGATAAAAGCTATAGAAATGATAGGAGCTTTGTCGCTATGGTATACAACAAGGTTGAAAGGGTAGATAAACCGCCTAAAGAAGGAGAAATGGCATTTAGAGGCACTATTAACTGGCTGGGCTTCTCAGACAAATATTTTATCTCTGTTTTTCTCCCGCTTACGGGAGCAGAGGTAAAAGCCCATCTTGAAAGCATAGACTCGACATCCGATAAAGGGCTTGTCATGGCTACATTTGATTATCCATCAGATATTGTTCCGCCTGGAAAGACCATGATATACAGATCAAATCTCTATCTGGGTCCTATGAACTATGAGATTCTGCGCTCCATTGGATTTGGACTTGAGAATTCAATCAAGTATGGATGGGTAGGTCCGCTTGCAAGACCGCTTCTTTGGCTTCTCAATGAACTATATGGAGTGTTTAAAAACTACGGAATTGCAATAATCGCAATAACAATCATTGTAAGGGCCATATTTCTGCCTCTTACCATAAAGAGCATGGCTTCTATGAAGCAGATGCAGGCAAGGATGCAAGAGCTTAAACCTAAGATTGAGGCTCTTAAAGAGAAATACAAAAACGACAAAGCGGCTCAGAATACAGAACTCATGAAACTCTACACGAGTCATGGAATAAACCCGCTCGGCAGTCTCGGTGGATGTCTACCTCTTCTTGTGCAGTTTCCGGTTTTTATCGCCCTCTACGACGTCTTACTCTATGCAATAGAGCTACGCCACAGTTCATTTCTATGGATAGATGATCTCTCTTCACCTGAACACCTTTTTACGATACCGGGTATTGGAATTCCCTTTAGAGTTCTTCCCCTGCTTATGGGCGGGTCCTGGTACTTATCCCAAAAGATGACCCCTACCGCCGCTCCTGGAACCGATAATACACAGATGAAAATGATGGAATTTATGCCCTTGATATTTACAGTTATGTTCTGGGGGCTTCCCTCAGGATTGATACTCTACTGGACTGTGAGTAATATTCTTTCAATAGTCCAACAACTCTATGTAAACCGGCGATTTATCACATCCAAAGGAGGTATCAAAGATGCCAGTAGTGATCGAAAAGGAGGCAAAGACAGTATCAGAAGCAATAATAAGCGCATGTGAGGAATTAGGTGTATCAAGAGATGAGGTAGACGTGGAGGTAATTGAAGAAGGCTCTAAAGGGGTTTTGGGGATAGGAGGTAAGAATGCAAAGGTTCGAGTCACCGTAAAAAGAGCCGATGTCAGCGAAAAGGGACTTAGGGCTAAAAAATCATTTGAGCAGATTCTCGGTTTTTTCCTCTCTAACTATTCAGTTGATCTAAGAGAAACGTCAGATGAAATAAAACTCGAGATTAAGAGTAATGAGGATAAGGGGCTTCTTATTGGAAAAAAGGGTGAGACCCTTAAAGCTATGGAGTTTATCGTGGGTAAGATCGCAGGACGGTTCTCTGAGAATGGAAGAGAAAAAAGAATCTCGATAGATGTAGACGGATATAAAAGGCGAAGAGAGGAATCCGTAGCGAAAATGGTTAAAGATGCGGTGAAAAAAGTCCGCACATCGGGCAAGCCCGTTACACTTGACCCAATGTCTGCTTCGGAAAGAAAGATGGTCTACACAGCGCTCAAGCATGAAGACGGCATAAGAATCGAAACAAAAGCTGAGGGTGAAGAAAAGAGAATTATAATAAATCCAATAAGGCGCAGTTCAAGAAGAGATCGTGGAGCCGCCCAAGACAGAACTTGATTTTATGGACTGGGAGTTTCAGGCTTAGCCGCGAATTAGCAGGATGCAAAACACAATGATGTATTTTATCCTGCGTCATTCTTTATTTGTGTCTATTGATTTCATTGCCTAATCTTTTTAATATAGGAGAACCTAAATGAGCACAGATAAACCGACAAAAACAGAAGATGAATACTTTGCCAGAGAAGACGCAGAGAAAATCAAGCGCCTTAAGGAAAAAGTAAGACAAGAGATCTTAGAAGAACAGAGACAAAACATAAAGGACATTTGCTATATGAAGTGCCCGAAATGTGGCGGAGATTTACACGAGGTTCTATTTCGCGGAATAAAGATTGACAGATGCGCTGCCTGCAACGGGGTGTGGCTCGATAAAGGCGAGTTAGAAAAACTCGCGGGACATGAAGAAAAGAGCATAATAAGAGAAGTACTCAATATGTTTAGACCGCGCTAACTCTAGTATGGACGGTTCGCGAACCGTCAGAATTTCTCCACACGGAGGTTTTCAAAAAACCTCTTGAGTAAATCGGCACACTCATTCTTTAACACACCTTCTTCTATTTGAACCCTGTGATTTAATTTTTCATCTACACCAATTTTATAAACGGAGACTACAGCACCGGCCTTTGGGTCATGCGCACCGAATACAACCCTTTTTATCCTTGAAAGAACTACTGCTCCCATGCACATAGCGCATGGCTCAAGGGTGACGTAAAGAGTAGTACCTGTAAGTCGCCAATTCCCCATTTTTTTCGCCGCTTCCCTTATCGCAATAATCTCAGCATGTGCTGTTGGATCGAAAGAAGTCTCGCGCAGATTATGGGTGCGCGAGATGATTTCTCCTTCTTCTCCTACGATTACAGCCCCAATTGGCACCTCACCGATACTCTCAGCCCTCAGAGCTTCTTCAACTGCCAGGCGCATGAATACTTCATCATCGAGTTGAGTCATCATCTCTATTGAATAGCCATGAATTGACATAAATAGACAAGATACACGCCTGTCTCATTCTTTAATTCTGCTCGTCCGGGGCTAAATGCCTTCAAATTTATAATCTAAATTCGCAATCCTAATAAAATTCCTAAGTAGGTCTTTCCCGTGTTTTGTTAGAATTGATTCGGGATGAAACTGAACGCCCTCGATTAGATATTCTTTATGTCTTACCCCCATTATCTCTCCTTCATCTGTCCAGGCAGTAATCTCCAGATTATCGGGAAGGGATTCCCTTTCAATTAGAAGCGAATGATACCTTGTAGCCTCAAATGGATTGGGCAAGCCTTCATATATCCCTTTTCCATCGTGGTAAATCTGAGATGTCTTTCCGTGAAGGAGCCTCCGCGCCTTAACTATATTTCCACCGAAGGCATAACCGATTGACTGATGGCCAAGACAAACTCCAAGGATTGGAATTCTTCCTGCAAACTCCTTGATTAGATCCACCGAAATCCCCGCTTCCTTGGGAGTACACGGTCCGGGCGAGATCACAATTATATTGGGGTTTAATCTCCCAACCTCTTCGAGTGTGATTTTATCATTCCTAAAAACTAAAACCCTCTCTCCTAACTCCCCTAAATAATGAACGAGGTTGTATGTGAATGAGTCATAGTTATCTATCATGAGAATCATTTTTCTACCTCATGCAATTGTAGGAGCAATTCGGTCGCCCCTCCTTTTATTCAAAGTCCCGCCTTTGCTATCTCAATCGCCCTTATAAGGGCCTTTACCTTATTTACCGCCTCATTGTATTCCCTTTCGGGGTCTGAGTCTGCAACGATTCCCGCTCCGGCCTGGATAAAGACCTCGTTGCCTTTTATTACAAATGTTCTTATCGTAATGCATGTGTCCATATTGCCGGAAAAGCTAAAATATCCAACGGCACCGCCATAGGCCCCTCTCCTGCTCGGCTCCGTCTCCTCAATTATCTCCATTGCTCTCACCTTTGGAGCACCAGAAAGCGTTCCGGCAGGGAAAGTGGCTTTTATAACATCAAATGCGTCCTTATCGGTTTTAAGCCTTGCGATTACGTTTGATACTATGTGCATAACGTGCGAGTATCTCTCGATACCCATAAGCTCATTTACCATCACAGTTCCAATCTCTGCAACCCTTCCCAGGTCATTTCTTGCAAGGTCAACGAGCATTATATGTTCCGCCCTCTCTTTAGGATCTGAAAGAAGCTCCCTCTCAAACTGAGCGTCCTCTTTCTCATCCCTTCCTCTTGGCCTTGTCCCGGCTATTGGACGGGTCTCTACTTTGTCTCCTTCAACCCTGACCATTACCTCAGGAGATGAACCTACTAGGGAATCCTCCCCCATTTTTATGTAAAACATATATGGCGAAGGGTTTAAGACCCTGAGCGCTCTGTATAAATCAAATGGCGAAACGTCCAGCTTGGTTCTCCATCTTTGAGAAATTACAGCCTGAATAATGTCGCCCGCCTGAATATACTCCTTTGTTTTCTTTACTGCCTCCATGAATTCTTCAGGCTTGAAGTTTGATTTAAATTCAATTTTGCCCATTTTTCTCCTATCCTTGGCCTTATAGAATGAAATTGGGGATCGGAGTTTCTCAATTATGCCCTCTATCTTCTCAATCGCCTGAGTATAAGCCCTTTTCGCATCGGCGGAATCGGAAACATATGCGTTTGAGATTATCTTTATTTTGTGGGTTACGTTATCAAACACAAGGACCGAGTCGGTTATCATAAAGACCGAGTCCCAGAGCCCCAACTCATCCCTTCCAATCTCAGGGAGTCTCTCGATGAACCTGACAACGTCATAACCGAAATACCCAACGGCACCGCCGTGAAACCTAGGCAAATCTGTAGAGACCACGGGATGGTATCTTGAAAGAAGCCCTCTTAGGGAGTCTATCGGGTTTCCTTCATGCCTTCTTATATCTCCATTTTCCAATATCTCAATGCAATTTCCTTTAGACCTCAGCACCGCAGAAGGCTCGGTTCCAAGAAAGCTGTATCGCCCCCATTTCTCACCACCCTCTATGCTCTCAAGGAGAAACGCATAGTCTCCAGATTCAATCTTCTTTAGAGCCGACACTGGCGTATCAAAATCCGCAAGAACCTCCGCCCAAACAGGCACAAGGTTTCCCAGTTTCAGCCTTTCCTTGAATTCAGAAAAGGTAGGAGAAATCATAATGAGAGAAGAATAAAAAGTCAGGGGCTTAAAGTCAAGAAACTGTTACGTTGTTATAGGGCAGATACCAGGGTCTGCCCTAATATAAAAAGATGGGCAAACACCTGTGTTTGCCTTTACCAAATCAGGTCTTAAGCACAGCCAAAAACGCCTCTTGAGGGATTTCGATCTTTCCGATTTGTTTGAGGCGCTTTTTTCCCTCTTTCTGTTTTTCTAGGAGCTTCCTTTTTCTTGTTACATCGCCGCCATAGCACTTGGCTGTAACGTCCTTTCTTACAGGCTTTACAGTTTCACGGGCGATTACTCGGTTCCCGATTGCAGCCTGAAGGGCAACCTCAAAAAGCTGCCTCGGAATCAACTTCCTGAGCTTCTCTACAAGCTCTTTCCCCCTTTCGTATGCCTTTTCTCTGTGGACTATTATTGAAAGTGCATCCACAGGGTCACCGTTGATGAGAATATCGAGCTTTACCAGGTCTGACTCCTTATAACCTATAAGCTCATAGTCCATTGAAGCATAGCCGCGTGAGACAGATTTGAGTTTATCAAAGAAATCAAACATTATCTCGGAGAGCGGAAGCTCATATTCTACAATGACCCTGTCCTGAGTTATGTATTTGATATTCTTCTGAGTCCCACGCCTCTTTTCACATAGATCGAATATTCCACCTAAATAAGTGCTCGGTGTATGTATCGTTACGAGCACATAAGGCTCCTCCATTAATTCTATCTTTTCAGAAGACAGCAGCTTGCTTGGATTATCAACGTAACTCACTTCTCCCTTCGTATCTGTAATCCTGTAAATGACCGTTGGCGCAGTAGATATAAGCTCAAGATGAAATTCCCTCTCCAATCTTTCTCTTACAATCTCCATGTGGAGAAGACCAAGGAATCCACAGCGAAACCCAAATCCGAGAGCAAGGGATGTTTCAGGCTCATAGATAAAGGAAGAATCGTTAAGTCGGAGCTTCTCAAGCGCATCACGGAGTTTGTCATACTCTCCTGGATCAATTGGATACAGACCACTAAACACCATAGGCTTCATCACACGAAACCCGGAAAGCGGCTTATCCGTTGGCCTTAAGGCATCTGTAATTGTATCGCCTACCTTTGCCTCGCTTATCTCTTTTATTGCCGCTGTGACAAATCCCACCTCTCCGGCGGAAAGCTCTCCTACTTCTGTTGCCCTTGGAGAAAAGATTCCGAGTTTCTTAACCTCATAAGACTTACCCGTAGACATAAGCTGAATCTTCATTCCGAGCCTGATTTTTCCCTCAAACACCCGAACGAGCATCACAACGCCCTGATAAGAATCAAACCAGCTGTCGAAGATTAGGGCCTTAAGTGGATTCTTAGAATCTCCACGGGGCGGCGGAATTTTTTTTACTATTGCCTCAAGGATATCCTTTGTCCCAATCCCCTCTTTTGCGCTTGCGAGCACTGCATCTTCCGCACTTATTCCGATTACCTCTTCGATCTCTTTTTTTACCCTCTCAGGATCTGCGGCAGGAAGGTCAATCTTATTTATGACTGGGACGAGTTCGAGTCCAGAATCTGCCGCAAGATAGGCATGGGCCACTGTTTGAGCCTCAACCCCTTGAGAGGCATCTACCACAAGGAGCGCGCCCTCGCAGGCTTGAAGGCTTCTTGAAACCTCATAGCTGAAATCCACATGACCCGGGGTGTCAATTAGATTAAACTCATAGGTGATCCCATCATCAGATTTGTAGTTGATCCTTACAGCCTGAGCCTTGATTGTTATTCCACGCTCCCTTTCTAATTCCATCTGATCGAGAAACTGCTCAGTCATATCGCGTTCGGTTACAGTTCCCGTAAACTCCAAGATTCTATCGGCAAGGGTGGATTTCCCATGATCCACATGTGCAATTATAGAGAAATTCCTAATATATCTAGGCTCCATTAAGATTGTACGCAGCCTTTAAGGATACTAAATCAAAATATTATATAGAAAAAGGGAGGGTTAATCAAAAAGGGAGAACCGATGTTGTGAAAAACGACCATTCCCGCACGCATTAAGCGGGAATCCAAACAATAGATGCCCGATTGGGCTTTTCATGACAAATTGTAAAAACTGTCAATTCAAGCCATTGTACCTTTGTTGTTTTCTCAACCCATTTAAAATCAAGATCGCCCGTGACCGTCTTCAATATAAGCCCAATCAAAGCTTTACTATTA